>CAZEJX010000094.1:0-1661 GCA_964512715.1 uncultured Candidatus Saccharibacteria bacterium | reverse complement strand
GCGAAAGGTATGATTTTCTCCGCGCGCATGGCGCGCGGCAAGCTCTCGCACGTAATCGTAGTCAAAGAAGCCACGTTCGCTGAGTTTCGATTGATAGATCTTTTCGAGGAGTATGGATGCGGTTTGCGGCTCGCGCAGCCATTCTTCAACCGGTGCACCGAAACCCTGCTTTTTGCGATACACAATCTCATCCGGCAAAACAGACTTCGCAATTCCTTTGAGCACATGCTTCAGCTCGCCGCCCTGGAGTTTCACATCGGCAGGGATGTGGAGCGCGAGTTCCACTAAGCGATAATCCAAAAACGGTACCCGCGCTTCAATTGAGTGTGCCATACCCATCTTGTCGACACGCATCAGAAGAAAATCCGCCAAACGCGTTTTGAGATCGAGGTAGGCGATCCGGTTTAGGAAATCCAAGCGGGGAGCGTGCCGCCGAGCCTCGTCATAATACTTTTTAACAACTGCGTATTCCGCGTTCCAGGCGGGATCATGCCGGTAGGCTTTGGTAAGAAGCTTCTTCTTCTGAAGCGGGGAGAATGCCGTGGCATGCCCCCAAAACGGTTCCTCCCGACGAACTAAGCGATCAATATATTCCTCGGTGAACTCTGAAACTCCGAAGAGGTGCGCCAGGCGCTTTACGATGCGCCAAAAGCCGTTAGGCAAAGATGTGAATATGCCCCAAAAGGGATAGAGGCTCGCAGCCTTTTTATATGTCTCGTATCCTGCAAACAGTTCGTCGCCACCTTCGCCCGTCTGGACCACGATGACGCCGGAGTTGCGGACTAACTGCGAGAGGTAGAACACGAGGAAATTAGTTTGGTCGCCGTTTGGATCATCCGCGAATTTCCCGTACTCATCGAGGTACTTCGAAAAATCTTCAAACGTAACCGTCCGTTCATGCGTTGTTGCGCCGAGAAGCGCCGCTACCTTTCGCGAATACTCAAACTCATCGTACTTAGTATCCCCGGAGCCGATAGAAAAAGTCTCGACCGGCTTGCCGAGTGCTTTACTCATGAGCGCGGCATTCAAAGAGGAGTCAATACCGCCGGAAAGAAAACAGCCGAAGGGTACGTCTGACATCATCTGCATCTCGATGGCGTTGTTTAAAATTCCTCGCGCCGCCTCGATATAAAATTGCTGAGATTTATGCTGCGGCACCGGATGCTCCGGCTCCAGAGGATTCCAATATTCGAAAAGCTCAAGCTCGCCCCGAGCATTTATCGTGAGGGCATGCGCCGCGGGCAGTTTGAAGACATCTTTGAAAAGCGTGTGTGGCGCGGGCATCGCGGAGAAAGCGAGATAGTGCCCGATCATCGGCTCGTTCAGTTCTTTTTTGAAGTCCGAGTGAGCGAGAATCGCTTTGATCTCCGAACCAAAATAAAAGGCACCGTTTTGGACGCCATAGTAAAACGGTTTGATGCCGATATGATCGCGCGCCGCAAAGAGTATCTTTTTAGCATCGTCCCAGAGCGCAAACGCAAACATACCATTCAGGCGCTTCACCACATTCGTACCCCATTCCTCGTAGCCATGGAGAATTGTTTCCGTGTCGCCTTCCGAGCGGAAAGTATGGCCCTTTGTCCTGAGTTCCTCCCGTAATTTGTTAAAATTGTACATCTCGCCCATAAACGTTATCCAAAGCTTTCCATCCTCTGTCTGCC
>CAZEJX010000093.1:0-1683 GCA_964512715.1 uncultured Candidatus Saccharibacteria bacterium | reverse complement strand
TTTTCGAGTTGAAAATTCAAGTCGTAGGATCCCTGTTCTTTCTTTAGAGCACCTTCGGTCACTGGTTTCACTGTTTCTGGGCTATAGACCGTCTCTAAATGTAAAATCCCAGAGCTGTAAGGCGCGTACTTAATCAACTCCACAAACTTAACCTGGCGGACTGCTGAAAGAGTATACCTATCAAAACCTTGCGCGATTAGTATAACCCTTGGCCGATCCCAACTTACTTTGGTCTCTTTGCCTAATTTGTCAGTGACCAGTAATTCGAAATGGCGCTTATTTTCCCTAAGCCAATCCAAATAGAATAATCCCTGCGATAGAATATTATCTTTTTCATCCCACTTGTATTCGATGATAACTGGCGCGCCCGTCTCGTCGATCGCCAAGGTGTCTATTCTTCCATCCTTGGTAGGATACTCCTTCGCCAGAAAACGAAGCCCGAGCAAGTCCACGAGGTTGTCGGCAAAAAAATCTCTAAGGGCAGCTTCATCCTTAAAGCGAGACAAATCGATTGAAACTTGGTCAACAATTTTATTTTTTATTAGAAACAAAGACATCGGAGGGCTTTTACAGACTTGACTAATGAAACTAAAATACCATAAAAATTAGGGTCTGAAAAGTTTAGGCGGTTAGGCTAGTCCCTCTTCGAGACAAATCAAAAAGGGACTAGCCGCCAACCTGCGTCCCACAATTTCAGATGCCAGAAGGCACCTTTAGTGGAGGTTGGGACTAGCCCCTTCCTGCCCGCTAAAGGAAAAAACCTTCTGGCGTTATGAAATTGTAGGACGCAAAGTCATGTTACCACTCCCGCCCAACAAATTCCATATTGCCCCATTTTCCCTACTTCCCGGCAAATGGTTGGGCAGGTTCCCCTTTATTCGAAAAATAGAAGGTGAATGCTGCGCCGCAAAGGATCATAAAATTGTTTTGATCCAATTTGCCGAGATAGAATCCCCCGACGGCGGCCAGCGCCATAAGGATAAAAACAATCTTCGACGCAGAACCAATAATGCTATTCATTAATTATTGAAGAGTTGATTGAGCTTTGTTCTCGTTTTCACTCCCACGCGTCGACCGTTAACCGCAAGGAGTTCAAGAAATGAGGCAACTGCGTATTTCTTTTGGAAATTGGCAACTGCTTTCTGCGTGATTGATCCATAAAATCCGAGCTCGTTTTTTATGAGGAGCTGCGCATATAAATCTTTCGAAAATTCGCCGTTGATCATGAGGGCGGTTTGTAGCGCTTTCACTTCGTCGCTTTTTTCTCCCATGGCAATGTCGCGGGCAAAGTAGTGCACGAATTGATTCGCCGGAGGAAGTTGTTTGATCTGATCCTGCCAGTTATTCGGCAGATCTACCGCGCCCCATGCCTCGACTAGAAAATCTTTGTATTCATCGAAATAAAACCAACCCTTGCCAGCATCGCCCCAATCACCAGACCACGAATTGATCAGATAAATTTTTAGTCTGCTTCCGACTTCTTCATAACCGTAAGGAAAAATTGCGTGGCCACTGACAACTGATTTCGGTGGTCGCAGCGGCATCAACGACGCGGCATCCCATGCGGGGTTGCCCCTGGTATCCGTCCACCATTCTTTTCCGAGCTGGACCCCAAGCAAGCAACCATGCCCCTGCGAGATAGCCTGTTGAAGATCCTCGACTGTGATGTTATAGGTCGATCCG
>CAZEJX010000092.1:0-1687 GCA_964512715.1 uncultured Candidatus Saccharibacteria bacterium | reverse complement strand
ATTGAGCAATTTTCTTCTGGCGGCAGTTTTCGGAATTTTTGTACGCGTAGCTATTTTCGCTGGCGCCAGCACAAATTTAGTATCGTTTTTGGCAATCGTCGTCATTATGAATCTCGCGCTCGGTGTTTTTAATCTCGTGCCGATTCCGCCGCTCGACGGCTCTAAAGTATTGTTCGCATTGTTGCCGGGAGGGGAGAGGAGCTATCGGCTGATGTATTTCCTCGAACGATTCGGTATCATCTTCATTTTTATTTTTCTATGGTTCGGAAGCAGCTGGATCTCGCCGCTCGTCATTCGTCTTTTCCAAGCGCTTACAGGGCAGGCATTGATGTAATAAAAAGCGCCAGCCCTTAGGCTAGCGCTAACTCAGATGCGTCAACTACTGCGTCTCGGTCATCGAGTTCTTCGAGCTCTACTTTGACTTTTTGACCTGGAGCAACGACGCGCTTCGCACCGGTGATCTCCACGTAGATAGGCATGTCCCGATCACGTTGCTCGACGGTGTCGAGAAGTGCTGCCACCACAACTTTCTGCGGCCGGTCAAAGTCGATAAGTGCATCCAGCGCGGCGCGAATCCGACGACCATCGTCCACTACTGCATCAATGAGGATGACCATTCTGTCCTCAAGCCTCTCAGGCAGCTTTGTGGGTTTCACGATAGGGCTTCGGGATAATGTAATGAGATCATCACGATAGAGCGTCATGTCGAGGATGCCAAACGTATAAGACCGCCCTGCAATCTCCACGATCTCTCGGTTGATTCGTTCGGCAATTGGAACGCCATGGTTCCGTAATCCGACGAGGATTGGGTTTTTGTCGCCGTATTTTTCGATGATCTCAAATGCCATATGGCGGATCGCCTTCTTCATGCCATTGGGGCTCAGCAAAAAGTGTTTCTTCACTGCAAGCTCCTTTCAATTTCGCTGGCATGTGTATACCACTTGAACTGGGGGAGTGTCAACGCAAAAATACAACGCGCCGAGCCTGCCTGCCGGTAGGCAGGTTTGACTCGGCGCGGATGCTTTAGAGCTCAAGGGTCCATGCGGCCTGATTTGCCGTCGCCACAAAATCACGAGAAACGATGCTTTTGATGAATACGTACATCTCTGCACCGACTTCTACTGCCCTCTTGAGCTCGAAAATTCCAGACCGTCTCTCAGGGTCATAGATTCCATACAAGAAGAGCTCCTGTTCAGGAACAGCACCCTCAATCATGAGGATTTTTCCGATAATGAAACAGTAGGGCTGGTACGCTCGATTCGGGCTGTCACTAAAAACTGCACTCCGAGTGATGGAAACTACCTTGACGACGTAATTCGTGGGAGGTCCAGAGGGAGATTTCTGCCTTAAAAGAAAGGTTACCGGAAATTCACGAGGCACTTCAAAGGTACCTCCCATATCGGTACTATAGACCTTATCGCCCTCTCGGATTTGAAGGCTGAAGAATAAATCCCGTTCTCCGGGGCAGCGAGTATCTTCAGTGATCAGAACTTCGCTCTCTGCTGTGTTTGTAAGTGCCATACAGCACTCCTTTCAAGGTGCATCTCTGTGATGGGGCAGAGATTATACCCCTACTGCGTCCTGGGCATACACCCAGCCGACACCTTTTTCTATTCTTTCCGTTTGACTTTGTCAAAGGTTTCAGCTATCATTGTTCCGTTTTGACTGCACCCCGCAGTCGTTCACT
>CAZEJX010000091.1:0-1791 GCA_964512715.1 uncultured Candidatus Saccharibacteria bacterium | reverse complement strand
AAACAACGCGAAAAGTGGGTGCTCATCCATCAGTATCTTGCGGGACACATGGCTCACGTGATACCCATGCCACCGGCAAACCTTCGTTTCACCGAAGAAGACCTGAGGCGTTCCCCGGAAGAGGAGCGTTTGAGGAAAAAGGGACTCGGAGGTCTCATCCCTCGCATACGAAGATAGAAGATAGATAAAGGAGGTCTCGCATGAGGCTTACGAAATGGATCCTGCTTTCAGTTCTTGTGTGTCTTTTTGAAATGCATGCCGCAGAACGGGTGGTGACCTACTCGGTTCAGCAACCGCACGGACGCCACGTTGTCGTTCTATCGGTTGAGCAGCCGCACCAGGTTGCTCCGACCGGCACAGTCGCTCCCGAGGAACCCAAGGCAAAACACGTTATCACAAACGAGCTGCCGAACGAAGAGCGGCAGAAACTTGAAGGGAGAATCAAAGACCTGGAATTTCGAGCCGTGAAGGCTGAAGAGGCAGCGCGCACGGCTGAAGAAAAGGCTTTGAAGAGCGCTGAGGGCAGGATTTTTCAAGTGCAGAAGCTTAAAGACGCGGAAGTTAAAGAAATCAAAGCAGAGCGGGATGAACTCGCAAAGAAATCCGGATCCGTGCCCTACATCAAGAATGTATGGTTCATGATTGCTCTGGGACTTGCCCTCCTGGATCTTATCGTCCTCGCTTTCGCGCTCATTCGCTCGGGAACGCGAATGAAAGAGCGCGGCGAGCGCATTCGCTTCGGAGAAGATACGACCGCGATATAAATAAAAACGGTTCAGCGTTATGCTGAACCGTTTTTTCTGTGTTTAATGAGAGAGCCGCCTGCGCACTTCCGCGATCACTTCCTCACGCGAAGCTAGGTCCTCGTAGCGATCAAGAAATTCAGGCTCCGAGATAAGGAGGGCTCGGTAGGGGGCAGAATAGGCCACAATCCAGTCCACTTCGGTCATGTCGGGGTGATCCGTCATCTCGGCCTTAATAACATCCCGTTGCAAGAGCTTAAACAGGCGATCCTGGGTTTCGCTGAGGTTCGATTGCCGAATTTCCTCGGGATTCACCTGGAAGGAGGGCGCATGATTCATACTTAAGATATATCACGATCGTCATGGAAATTCCATCTTTCCGTCAGGTAGAATAGAAGGGAGGGCAATCAGGGTGGATATAAAGAAAACATGAGAAAAGGACTTACCGTATTTTTTATAGCAGCGATGCTCCTGGGGACGGCTTCACCCTCTGAGCTTTTCGCGGCGACAACGAAAAAAGCCCCAGTCTACAAACCGCTCTACGGCGGCTGGTTGCCGTTTTGGAAAGAAGACTCCGGTGCGGCAGAGGTTCAGCAACACATGGATGAGCTCGCGTATTTCAGCCCCTTCTCCTACGAGCTTGATGCCGAAGTAGGGGTAGAGGATGTTATGGGCGTGGATAAAGCCCCTTGGCCGGATCTCTTCGCGTCCGCCCGTGCGAAGGGCGTAAAGATCGTACCCACGATCGCGAATTTCGCCGGGGATTTGCTGCAATCCGTACTCTCCGATCCGGCCAAACGAAAAGCTCACGAAGAAGATATCCTCGGCACCATTATTATCGGGAACTACGATGGCATTAATATTGATTATGAAAATAAGCACGTCGAGACCACGCCGTATTTCTGAAAATTTATTAAAGAGCTTGCCACAACGCTCCATGCGAATAAAAAAGTGCTGGCCTGTACGGTAGAGCCGCGCACGCCCCAATCACAGCGTTCCACTGTCCCGGTTACGCCGTTGGAATAATGCTTTGCCTACGCGTGTTTAC
>CAZEJX010000090.1:0-1881 GCA_964512715.1 uncultured Candidatus Saccharibacteria bacterium | reverse complement strand
TTTCTTGCCGATGAGTGCTGCACCAAGCGGGGAGAGATGGGAAATACGTCCTTTGGCAGGCTCTGCTTCCTCGGGACCAACGATGTGATAGGTTTTCTTTGTGGTTCCTGATTCTAGAATAACTTCTGACCCTAGTTGAATGGTTCCGTTTGCATTGGGTCCGGAGGGAATTACTTGAACGCGTTTTAGTTTGTCTTCCAAAGTAAGGATTTGCCACTGTGTGCGGCGCATCAATTTTTTCGCTTCGACATATTCGGCATTTTCGGAGCGATCGCCATAGGCGGCCGTGCGTGCGGTCTCCTCGATAAGCCCGGGAAGGATTTGCTTCAAACGAGTAAGTTTTCGCTCCCATGCGGCGACTCCTTCTGCGGTCATAGGGATTGCTGCCGCAAGCCACTCTTTTTGATACAATTCACGATCTTTTCTAGAAGCCATAGGAGGATTATAACGTACGCAGACTATAATTAGGGTATGGGCGGTAAGCGGGTTATTCTTGCGCGGCCGATTGACGAGCTGGATGCGATACTTTGATGGCGTTTGCGAGGATGCATAGGGTTTGACTTTTGTGCTCAGGCTTAGTTCAATGGGTGTATGACGAACGGAGAGGTCTATCACGAGCCAATTGCTGAATCATGGAAAGAAGAGTTGCCCCGTTTTGGGGAAGAAATTGCCGCGGCGCTTCGCGCCGAGGAAGAGCGTAAATTTGAGGAGGAATTTGCGGCGGATTCCCGCGCGGTGCGCCGGGGCATCATCGTGGCGAGTATGCTTACCGTACTTGCTATGATTGAGCAGACCGCGGCTTCGCCTACGCTTGACTGGCAGGTTTTGGCGGCGAAGAAGCTAAATGATATGTTTCACTCCGGTTTCGGCGGGGTATCGGACGAGATTTCTTTTCGGGCGAGTGCGGTTCTGAACTGGCTTATTCTCGCGGCAGATGCCGTGCGGATTGATATCAAGAGCGGCGGAACGCTCGCTCACGCGCTTCGCTCCCTAACAGAAAAAATCACTTACCACGCATGACCGATCTTCCTTCCATCGAACCGCTTGAAGAGATGCTCGAAGCGATGCATTGCGACGATAAACAGAAAGAAACACTGCGTGATGATTTGGTGCGCTCTATCGCCTTGAATACCTCGCGACGCCTGGCAGGGTCGCTTTCCGAAACGGATAAAGAAGAATTTGCGGTCAAAGCGG
This sequence comes from uncultured Candidatus Saccharibacteria bacterium, assembly GCA_964512715.1. Lineage (GTDB taxonomy): Bacteria > Patescibacteriota > Minisyncoccia > UBA6257 > 2-01-FULL-56-20 > JANWIW01. The sequence continues at coordinate 687 of CAZEJX010000090.1, read as the reverse complement.
AAGATCCGAAGACGCTCTTCCAATTTCTCGAAGCTCGGGTGGCGCTCGATGCGTTTCTCGCAGCTACGCAGGAAGCTACCGCGGAAGTGATGGGCAAATTTATCGCGAACCTGGATCACCATATTCCGAGCGTGGCGTAATTTTGATTTTCCGCTCTATTTTTGGTAGAGTAAGCCGGAAAATTGGCCGCTGCGATATCAAGTTTTGGCGAGCCGATGCCACCTTAGCTCAGCTGGTAGAGCAACACTTTCGTAAAGTGGAGGTCCCCGGTTCAAATCCGGGAGGTGGCTCCAGGATTTAACTAGGCGAATAGTAAAAGAGTAGAATTATTCTTATGGACGATGTGACAAAAGCGCTTGCAGAATTGGAAACGGAGACCCGCCGTTTAGGCGGGCGGCTTTGACCTTGATGCCAAACGCAAACGGATTCTAGACATAGAGGCCGCCATGAGCGCGCCTGAATTTTGGCAGGATAGACAAAAAGCGGACATGCTCATCGCGGAGATGGGTGAATTGCGGAGCTTAGTCGAAGAATATGAGGCGGTAGAGAAATGTATCGCGAAAGGAGATTGGGAACACGCGGCGCGCGCGTTTAAAGCGCTTGAACTGAAAACGCTATTTACCGGCGCGCACGACACCGGCAATGCGATTTTAAGTATCTACCCGGGTGTTGGTGGCGAAGATGCGG
>CAZEJX010000089.1:0-1892 GCA_964512715.1 uncultured Candidatus Saccharibacteria bacterium | reverse complement strand
GTGCCGTCTGGATGGGTTAAGTCTACCCGCTTCTTGGGCTCTCAGTGGCATGCCTCGTGCCAAACGCCGCCTTTCTCTATGATCCCGAATGGAAAATACCCGAAGATGCCGAGGCTCTTATAGATAGAGAGCGCGACGCAACCGGCAGCTTCCGGGTGCAGCAAGAGTTTTTACGGCCGATTACCCGTCGCGAGGCCTACCTTGCGGATATTACCTATGGTACGAACCACGAATTCGGTTTTGACTACCTGCGCGATAACCTTGCCTACGCGCTAACGCAGCAGGTACAGCGTGGGCACTCCTTCGCCGTGATTGACGAAGTAGATTCTATTTTAATAGATGAAGCTCGCACCCCGCTCATTATCTCCGCGCCGGATACCGAATCATCCGAGCTCTATAAAACGTTCACCCGGCTCGTCAAGAATCTGCAGCCGGAAGAGGATTACGAAGTAGATGAGAAGCGAAAATCCGTGCTCATTACCGCTTCCGGTATCGCGAAAATGGAAAAAATGATCGGGGTGCCGAATCTTTACGCGCCGGAGCAGTTACGCCTGGTGCACTATCTCGAAGAGTGTCTCAAAGCGCATGCGCTTTTTAAATTAGATCGCGATTACGTCGTGCGTAACGGCGAAATTATCATTGTAGATGAGTTTACCGGCAGACTGCTTCAGGGGCGCCGTTATAACGGCGGTTTGCACCAAGCTATCGAAGCTAAAGAGGGCGTAAAAGTGCAGGAGGAATCCCGCACCTACGGTAAAATCTCCATCCAGAACTATTTCCGGATGTATAAAAAAATCGCCGGTATGACCGGCACGGCGCAAACCAGCGCAGAGGAATTCCATAAGGTGTATGGACTGGAAGTTGTCGCTATTCCACCAAATAAACCTACCGAGCGCGTGGACGCTCCCGATCTTATTTATAAGACGACGGAAGGGAAGTGGCAGGCGATTGTCCAAGAAGTGAAGCGACGCCATGAAGCCGGCCAGCCAGTCTTGGTAGGTACTACCTCTATCTCCAAAAATGAGATGCTCTCGGAGCTGCTCCACACTCATCACGTACCGCATGAGGTCCTGAACGCCAAGAAAAACGAAGAAGAAGGCGGACTCATCGCTCAGGCCGGTAAAACCGGCAAAGTCACCGTAGCCACAAACATCGCCGGTCGCGGCGTGGACATTATTTTAGGTGGTAACCCGCAGGATCCAGAAGAGGCACGTAAAGTTCGTGAGCTCGGCGGACTCTGTGTTATCGGTACCGAGCGGCATGAAGCCCGCCGCATTGATAACCAGCTACGCGGACGCTCCGGACGCCAGGGCGATCCGGGGTTTTCGCAATTTTACCTCTCGCTCGAAGATGATCTCATGCGGATTTTCGGCGGCGATCGCATCAAAGCGGTAATGGATCGCTTCGATTTGCCGGAGGATCAGCCCATTCAAAATCGAATGGTCTCGAACGCAGTGGCGCAAGCTCAGGCAAAAGTAGAAGGCGCGAATTTTGATCAACGCAAACACTTGTTGGAGTACGACGATGTCTTGAATAAACAGCGCGGCGCTTTTTATCGCCGCCGGAGCTCTATTTTAGAGAGCATGAATCCGGAAAACCTCGCGAGCGTAATTTACGATGCCGCCACCGCGCATGCAAAGCTCTTAGAATCGCTCGAAATCGAAGAGCGCGAGAAGGCGTTTAAGGAAGCGGCTTTAGGTGAGCTGCCGGAAAACCTGGAGAAGGAAGAAGACATGCTTCGCAAACGCAGCCTTGAAGCGGCGCTTGATCACATGACGCCGAGCCGCCTCCTCCAGATGCTTGATCTCCTCTGGCTGAATCACTTAGAAGACCTAGATGCGCTCATGGAATCCATCGGATTGCGCGCGTACGCCCAGCGCGATCCACTGGTA
>CAZEJX010000088.1:0-1923 GCA_964512715.1 uncultured Candidatus Saccharibacteria bacterium | reverse complement strand
AAATGTTCTTAAAACCATAGGACCCGGTGTGAGGGATTGTTGCCACGGCGAAAATAATAATTCCAGCCACGAAGGCGAGATTTGCTAGGGAAAGAGCGATCGGGAAGCCCATCTTTACGATCGGCGAATCTATCACATGGATATTGATGCTGAGGACTAGCTGTACCAAGTAGGACTCAACTGCAACCAAAGCCGCGGCGAGATAACCGAGCCAGAGCGCCAGATAGTAGGTTGGTACACCAATAAGACAGGTGGCGCTGAATAGATTCCCACCCGTAAGGGAGCAACCCGCTTCTTTAGTAGGATCGGTGGCGGCAGCATGGCCGAGAGCCGGTGCTACGAGAAAAGCGACCAGGAAAAATCCGAGCGCAATCTTTCCGAAATTTTTCTTAAGGAAATTCATGGGTTAAGGGACCGTTTCCGTAGAGCTTGCACTGCCTTCGCCACCGGTCGTATCAACCGGCGTGGAAATAACCGTTTGCGAGCAGGAAGCAAAGAGACTGCCCGCTTCAAGGTAAATACCCTCGACACTCGCGCGTTTCGTGGAGATGTCTTCAGCTTCGCGTTGGGCGTCGTCTACGGTACCGAATTGCGCGTGGAGTTCAGCAAGAGTGCCGCTGAAACTCGTAAGGCCGTCAACCTGGGGTTTCAGAGCCTCTACTTTCTGGGAGAGCTCGTCTTGCATGGGTACCAGCGCTTGTATTTCTGCCGTAGCATCCGCGGGCACACTCGGATTCGCAGTGCATGCATTCACCACTTGCTGCAGCGTGCTCACCGTGTCGCCGAGTGTCGTTACGGCGTTTCGGGCATCATCGAGCGACGATTCCTTGCGGGTGAGAATTTGTTGGACTTCATCCGTTACGTTCCCTGCCGGAGTTTCGGGTGCAGGCGCGGTTGGCGCGACGGTATTCGCGGTATAGCCATATTGAATTCCGTTCACGCCATTTTTAAGAAGCTTGCTCAAGGCCGCGTTCACCAGGAAATTAGCGAGTGCCGCGTAGCCGTTGCCGTTTGACGTATCCACCGCAAAAAGACGATCAAAGGTTCCGGAGAATGTCTTTGAGAGAATATCCGAAGCAGTCTTGCCCGGTGTTGTCGTGTGCGGTGTGCTGCCGTCCGCGCAGGTCCCATCCGCATCAGGTTTTTTGCCATTGTCGCAAGCCTTCGTACCCAAGAATCCATTGCCCGCGAGCGCTTCATTTTTGGCATTCTCAACCGCGTTCATTGCCAGCGCGCGCTGCTGATCGGAAGTCATGGTAAGCGCGCCCAAAAAGTTATTCTGTGGCTGAATCAATTTTACGTAGCTTCCCCAGCCGCCGTTTCGGAAATCAGTATTAAAGTCGCGAAGATTTGGAATTGCTCCGGCGGAACTGCAACCGCTAGGATTCCCGCCCAGGGCCTTCGCGACCAGATCGGATCCTGCCCCTAGATTCTTGCAGAGGTTTTGATATTGCGTTTGGATGAGCCGGTTCGCCGCCGCCGCCGCTGTGCCTCCCAAGAATCTGCTCCAATTGGCTATAAATTGAGGACTGCCATTATTGCCAATCCACTTCATGACCTGATCCGATAGTTTCATATAGAGCTTATTAATGAGGGCTTCGGTGAGGATGCTAATAGCGTGATCGCGAAGGTAGAGTAGGAAATTTTTAATCTCCTGGATGAGGTTTGCTACCACCACAGCAACGACGAAGGCGTGCGCAGTTGGGATGCCGAGCATTTTTTGCGCAAGCGATGGATGATCGCTCGGGAAAACCTGCATGGACTCCAGATTGCTCGCTTCGCTCGAAAGAGAATTTGCCGCTTGGGTAAGCTCGGTATTGTACGTGCTGCTCAAGGCGTTTGCGCTCAAGGGATCCGCAACGATTAACTTGATGTAGTTTCCCGAGAGTGTAAGCGAGCCGACGAGTGACTTCAGAAAACCAA
>CAZEJX010000087.1:1034-2084 GCA_964512715.1 uncultured Candidatus Saccharibacteria bacterium | reverse complement strand
AAATCGTCTCATGTGCCTTCTCCTTTGAGAAGCGAATCGAAATACTTCTTTCGTGCCTTGTAGTGCTCCTCGAGCGCGGTTTTCTGTTTTTGAAGCTCCGCCTGCCGAGCACTTTGCCAACGATCCGTAAGAATGCGGTCTCTGAAGAAATGCGCTGTTATCGAAACAAACGCCGCAAGGCCCGCAGATCCCAGAAGATAAAGCATCACTTTCGGAGATGCCTGAAATTGGGGAGCATACACCATCGCGACAAGAATGAGAAATCCGAGCGTGCCGAAAAAATTCCTCGTCCAACGCAAGAGCTTTGTTTTAGTCAGGCGCATAAGAACCTCCATCTTCTGTAGCCTTGGAGTCCGAGCTCCTCTCTCATGTTTCGCATCCGATAGCTATCCCAGGGAATGTTTTTGAACGAGACGTAATGAAACTCCATTCTCTGTCGCCGCCATTCAGCTTCGATTTCATCGTCGCTCGGCGATGGTTCGTAGGGCGTATCCATTGCTCTGAAGTGAATCTCAGCGAGACAATCGGGGTGAGGCTCGGGAGTCACATTATGATCCGGACACTCTTCGCTCACGTGCGCGACGCCGCCACGTTTCGATTCCGGATTTTGGCAATCGCAGACGCGCGTGCAGATACAGGGGAATTCCCGAGGGATGAGGACTAATTGTTCGAGCATACCACTCCTTTTTTCGAATATCTGAGTTGAGCCTAGCGCACCATACCTAAATGGTCAAAAACCATGCTTCCCTATAGCGAAGACAGGCAGTTCCAGGCATTATATCCCTTATGCCTGGAACTGCCTGTCGAGCTCCCTTGACTCTATTAATGAGGAGCGTATAATAAGCCACGCGAATGTTTACTACGAGAAACCAGCAAAGTTCAGCGGCTTAACCGCGCTTTTATGGCGTAGGCGACCGCTCGAACGAGCGGTTTTTCTTTTAAATAAATTCGCCACTGAATTTTGAAAAACCTGCCGCGGAAGTTCCGAATGGATACCGCGGAGCGTGAAGATGTAAAACCCCTCGACTGTTACGCAATTTCAATAGGGGG
>CAZEJX010000087.1:0-1024 GCA_964512715.1 uncultured Candidatus Saccharibacteria bacterium | reverse complement strand
AAGCGACCGGATTTTGAGAAACCTGCCGCAGGACCCGCCCGAAGGGCGCTGCGGACCTGAAGATCTGAAAACCCTCGACCGTCCGCAATTACGGTCCGGAGGGTAGTCCAGTCTCCTTCTTAAAGGGGAGGCTGGCATGTAAGTCAGCATTGGGATGGTTGGCATAAGAGCAGATGGTGGATGCCTAGACATCAAACGGCGATGAAGGACGCTGCGTAGCGGCGATACGCCTCGGTAAGGTGCGGAGCAACCGATGACCCGGGGATTTCCGAATGGGGCAACCCTATTGAGTAAACCTCAATAATTTTCTGAGCAATCAGAAGAAGCTATACCTGGTGAAGTGAAACATCTCAGTAGCCAGAGGAAACGAAAAAAAGTCCACGTAAGTGGAAACATTCCCCAAGTAGCGGCGAGCGAAACGGGAATAGCCCAAACTGATCTTTTGATCAGTGTTGTAAGAATGAAACACTGTTTTGCTAATCACACAGTTCCCTTTAGTCTGTGGAATTGTGTGATTCGCGGAATAAGAGAGAGTCACAAATTCATTTGTTAGCCGAAGTTGCCTGGAAAGGCAGGCCAGAGCGGGTGATAGCCCCGTAGGCGAAAACGGATGAACTCTTCAGTTTCAACAGTCCTGCATTTCACATATAGCATCAATTTGGCGGAGCGAATTTTCTGACGGATTCGCGACGCAAGGAGCGAGTGTATTGGAAAATCCACGAGTGACGAGCAACAAAGAAGCCGGCAAAAATTTGCCCGGCCTTTGGCAAGCGCTAAAATCGTTTGCGCCATTGTTACTCCTCCTCTCTGGATTTCCGATCCAGCTCGTCGTTGCGCCTCGGCGCAAACGATTTTAGCTGCTTCCAAATTGACGAAATATGTGAAATGCAGGACATCTTGAGTACCTCGAGGTAAAACAGCTTCGAGGGAATCCGGGAGTACTATCTCCTAAGGCTAAATACGTTTGATGATCGATAGTGAACAAGTACCGTGAGGGAAAGGTGAAAAGCAGGCCGGTGAGGCC
>CAZEJX010000086.1:0-2091 GCA_964512715.1 uncultured Candidatus Saccharibacteria bacterium | reverse complement strand
TTTTTGGTATAAAATTGTTCGACGTTGCTCATGTCATATTGGCCGCATGGAGTCGGAACGAGAAACGCGTAACCGCCTTTCATGCTGGGGAAGAGTCCCCATTCCGACGTTTTGAGGTAGCCGTTTTCGAAGCGAACCGGCTGGGTTGAGATCGTAAGCATGGGCCACTGATCTCGCGGCAGGTTCGGATCAAACTTCTGGAATACCTCCGGCCACGGCGACCAGATGAGCATCGCCGAGCCGAGCATGAGGTTTTTGCTCATGCCGTGCACCTGTGCGACGAAATCAACCGTGTTCATGCTGTGGGGCGGGTTGGGGTAGGCGATGATTTCCGGCACGCGGCAGGAAGGCACATCGTAATCCCATTCCGAGACTTGCGGCGAGCTGCCGTCCGCGGGGTAGATCATAGCCGAAAGTCGCAGGGTGCCCGCGTCAGTTGAGGCGAGCGGAATTGCGAATTTCAAACCGGTGTCTACCGCGAGACCGGAACTTGCCCAGTTGATGACGCCGCGTTCGACGCCGTTTACCAGTATCCGCACTGTTTTGAGCGGGATCTGGGGAGAGAGCGTGTCGAGCGCTACGGTCGCGGGGATAACGTATTGATCCGGGTTTCGATCACTGATCTGCAACTTGCCGGGCGTGAATTCGAACTGCGGTCCCTGCGCCGGCGGCTGAGAAGTCTCCGCGTGACCCACCACTCGTTTGCGAGAGGTTGTGACTTTACGGAACTCCCCGCCATAGGTAGGGGGTGCCGTGAGTTTCTGGCTGAGAGCCACCCACTGCGGGTGTGCCATGGGCGCTTGCGCATTGGTCGTGACGTACTGTGCGTGAGCCAATGAAGCGATGACTAGCATCGCTGTGAAGAATGACCCGAAACGGAATTTCATTCGTTCCTCCTCTTTCGAAGTTAAGGATTGTGAGTTTTCAATAAAAGAGTCTAGCAGTCGCTATAACTCCAGACCGAGGTAGATTATACTACCTATATGTAAAAATGTCAATATCGATGTCAAGAGGCGCAAATCTCAGGTATCGCAGGAGATTTGCGTGAGAAAGGGTGTAGCTGTATGCTCCCTATCAGCACGAATGCGAAGGAGCAACTATGTACGCAATAGTTAGCGTTTTGAAGAACATGAGGCCTATTACGCTCTGTTTTTCGGATCAAAAAAGCGCAGAAGATTTCCTGACGCTTGTGAATGTCTATGAGGATGATTCCGGCGCTGGAAACGGTTACTCCGCGTACTGGCCAGACTACCGGAAGAGAGGAGTTCTCCTCAAGAGATTCCGGCCATTCCGGGCAGTCAAAGAGCTCGATGGGGAAATGGTAGATGACATGCTTCGGCACATCTATCGGGCTCGCGCCGTGAGTTTCTTGGGAGATATGAAGGCGCTCTTTTCAATCAAGCGCGCGAGAAGGGCAATCGCTTTTTCTCTTCGGGAATTGCCGCCGCGTCTTCATCCGACGACCGGCGACATGTATCGAATTCCGCGATCGCTTTCTCCTGAAGGATTGGGTGGCGAAGGCAAAGTCATTGAGGATAATGGCGATACTCTGAAAGTCATCCCTTCCCATTATTGGCTGCGCGAGGGTTTCCGCTACGATGTGGAAGTACTGGAGGTGAAGGCTTCAGAGGTCATGAAAACCCACGACTGGCTGAAAGACCTTAATCCAAAAAGAACTTCCTGGGCATTCGATCCGGCAGCCATCCGGCCCAAAGAGAAACCCAGAACCACGCTCCGGGTCGTCTGATAACATGATCCGCCCTTCTTTGGGGCGGATTTTTGTTCAAATATCTTGTATGTGTGCGAGACCACTATGCGTTCCTTTTGGTTATAAGGGGAGAGCTCTCGAAATACATACGGTCTTCCGGAAAAATTGTCTGTACGATATGAAAGATGGAGTAGGTGATGAAATACGCCGCGAATACATCAATGGAATAGTGGAGATGCCCCAAAAGAGCAACGGCACCAAAAATTATTGAGGTAAGGAGCAACAGATAAAGCAATTTTTGGTTTTTCTAGTACAGCGAGGCCATCCAGAAAGGTAGCACTTAATGTCCAGAGAAAAAAAAGTCACCTACAAACTGTAATTTT
>CAZEJX010000085.1:0-2269 GCA_964512715.1 uncultured Candidatus Saccharibacteria bacterium | reverse complement strand
GACCGCCGGCGGGCAATCCATCCGCTTTAAGGAAGCACAGCTGCGCGCGATGGGCCGCACTGCCGCCGGTATTCGTGGTATCCGCTTGAAGGCAACTGACAAAGTCGCAGGGTTTGATATCTTGCGTGCATCTGAAAAAGAAGAACAGAAAACCGCACGCCTCCTTGTCGTCATGGAAAACGGATTTGGAAAACTCACGCCGCTTAAGGATTACAAAACCCAGGGTCGCGGCGGCTCGGGCATTAAGACCGCAAACATTACCGCTAAAACCGGCAAACTTATTTCGGCGCGGGTGGTAACTGATGAGACTGAGATTTTTGCGCTCTCAGCAAAGGGTCAAATTATTCGCACAAAGCTTGATTCGATTCGCGAGACTGGCCGCGCGGCACAAGGTGTGAAGATTATGAATATGGCGGAGAAGGATAAGCTCGCTGCGATCGTCATTCTGTAGTTCGGCACAATCGAGATGTTATAGCTTGGCATGCGGGTTTCGGCTCGTAGGGGATTGAGTTCGCCGAAACTCGCGCGCCTCGCTTCCCACGTGTGTCATCCTGACTGTGTTCGCCAAAGCTTTGGGGAAGGGGGGCCGGAGTCGAACGCTGCCTGCCGATAGGAAGGGATCTCATTTTGTAGATTGCTATAATAAGAAGTATGAATTCCTGGCCGAGGAACAGAATTATTTTTGTAAGCGTAGCTGCTGGCGTCTTGGTGCTCGCGCTGCTTATCGGATTTTTCGCGCGAAAACAGAATCCCGCAGCGAATCCGGTAACACTGAATGTCTGGGGTACGGTTCCCAAACAAGCTTTCGACGCGCTTTCTTTGCAGTATCGATCACTTCGGCCGAATGTGACGATTAACTACTCCGAGCTTGATCCGGATACTTATAACGACACGTTGCTTTCCGCTTTCGCGAGCGGTGAAGGGCCGGATGTCTTTATGCTTGGCAACCAAGATGTGTTGAAGAACGCTGCCTTGAGCTACCCGGCCACTTCCACGCAGTTTACGGCAGAGCAAGTCGTGACACTCTTCCCCTCGGCGGTGAGCCAAAATATGGTTATTCGCGGCGAGGTATACGCTCTACCGATTTCGATGGATACCCTAGCACTCTTCTATAATAGAGATCTTTTTGATAAAGCGGGTATCGCTCTACCGCCGCAAACTTGGCAGGACGCGCTCACTGATATTCCGAAACTCGCTAAGGTTAACGCTCAAGGGCAACTCAGCCAGGGCGCTATCGCGCTTGGCGGTCCGGAATCTTCGGTGGCGCATGCCTCCGATATTCTTTCTCTCCTTATGCTTCAAAACGGTACCCAGATGAACACCGAAGAGGGTAATGCTGCCTTTGCTGATTCCGGTACGTCCGCGCAAGCTTTGCGGTTCTATCTCGATTTTGCAAATCCGGCTTCCGCAGCATATGGCTGGAGTGACAGTCTCGGCAATTCGCTCGATGCTTTCGCGGCAGGACGGGTGGCGATGATGGTAGGGTATGCAAGTGACATTGCTTCAATCAAATCTAAGAGCCCATTCCTCAATTTTGCCGTGGTGCCGATGCTCCAGACTTCTTCCGACCAAGGAGTGAATTATGCTTCGTATAAGGGATTAGCGGTGTGGCGACAGAGCAAAGCACCTACCTGGGCATGGGACTTTATCATCAATTCTGCCACCAACCCGACTGCCAATCAGGCGTATCTCGATGCCGCGGGTGAAGTGCCGGCGCTCCGAACCAATATTGCCGCCGGGAGCAAGGATTCCGTGAAAGCTATGTTCGCGGCCCAGGCCCTTTCGGCCAAATCCTGGCAGGTAAAAGACTATGCTAAGATGAAGGAAATCCTTTCGAACGCGATTTTAGGAACCTCGAGGAGGCAGATGTCTCCGGAAGATGCCCTGACCGCGGCCGAAGCGCAGTTGAACTCAATCCGATGAAATCTGCTATTTTCGCGAAGAACATTCTTCTTTCCGGTTTCATAAGTTTTCTTTTCATCCTTCCTCTGCTTGCTGCGCCTCGTGTTACACAGGCGGCGAGTTTCCCGTATTGGGGGCCGCTTATTTCCTGCACCGGTAATGATCCGGCGGTGACGGGCATACCGAATCCGAAAGACGCGAAGGGCAATGATCTGCCCCATTGCGCTTCCATCTGCGATCTCTTGGCGACGCTTCAGAATATCTTTTTTTTCATGCTCACCCTCGCGCTTGTGGTTTTCGCGCCGTTCGCGGTCTTGTGGGGAGCGATCCTCATGATGACCTCCGGCGGTTCCTCTGAGCGGGTAAC
>CAZEJX010000084.1:0-2382 GCA_964512715.1 uncultured Candidatus Saccharibacteria bacterium | reverse complement strand
CCCACGGAATACTGTCCCGCCGCAAGCGCCGGTACATTCCAGCGCAGCTGATACTGAGAGTTGCGCGTCAAAACCTCTCCCCCATTCGGAGAGACAACCTGCAGAGAATTACTTGTTACGGAGTTTGAGATGGTGACCGATACATCATTCATACCCTGACCAACCGTCACATTTTGAGTCATCGATTTTCCGTTAGCGGAAACCGCCGTAACCTGATACGTACCGAGATTCAAACCGGAGAATACTGCTTGGCCATTGCCGTCCGTGAGGCCGGAAGCTGAATACGAAGAATTGAGTCCGCGCAGAGAAACTTGGATTCCAGCAAAGGGACCGCATGGCGCGCGGAAACATTGGATGTTCAGATCATTCACAGTCACGCGCAATGTTCCGGTGCCGGAGACACTGCCATTTGAGGAAAGATCACGCAGGATGAGAGCGGTAATCGTTCCGGTCGAAGGATCATATTTGCCGAATATGTTTAATCGATCCTCGGCCTTCACTGCCGCAAGAGGCATGGTGCGACGATACTGATCGAGAATCACCGTTTCGGTTGTGATATTCACAGTATGTTTAGCAAGCATAAATACACCTGAAGGACCTGTCGGCACATACGGACACGCCATATTGAGGCGAGTGCCAACGGGGCCGCTATAAAGCGCGCAAGGAGTCGGCGAAAACACGATATCCATCGTCGTTGGAGGATACGAAGCAGTCGGAGCGGTTACCGCGCTCACATTATTGAATTGGGTGTAATAACTTACCGAACCAACACTCGGTTTATCCAAATCGCGAACGATTAAAGCCTGCATATATTGCGACTGCCGATCTAAAAACCCGAATACATTGATGTGATCGCCAACTGCAAAGGTACCGAGTGAGGTGCGTGCACGAGTTCGAAGAAGCAGAATGGCGTCATTACTCACGCTGATTTGATACAAAACATTCGGCGCGAATACCGGACAAGCAATAGACTGAGGGCTGGATTGAACACTAGAGAAACTCGAACAACCGCCGGCACCCTCGCGCGAAGCATAGAGTGTATTGCCAATCACGTTCTGAATCGTGAGGTTGTTCAGCTGGACGATTTCATCATCCGCACGATCGTAATTTTGGACCGGCAAAACAGTATAGCCCGGCGCGATCGTGGCGTTGCCTACGGTCGCGGTACCGGTACCGCTCGAGACGGTTTGTGCGTTAGCGGCAAAGGAACCCACCCCTCCGAAAAGGACTAGGACAATCAAAACCGACGTAAAGAAGAATTTTTTCATAGGCGTATAGGGTGTGTGACGATCTATGAAGGCGCACCTTACATCCTAAGTTCCTTTACGTAAAGGAAGCATTAAGCTACTGGGCCAGGTCTGGGGTCTTCGTACCGCCTCCACCGCCAGTGAAACCAGTCGAACAAAATGAGATGGTCGGCACCAATTTGCAAAGCTGCTGTCGCAGGGTTTGGATCTGATCGCACAAGTTTCTGAACTGCTGGTAGCAAGCTCCCCCGCCGGCGAGCGGCGGCACATTCACTCCTGTACCACCTCCATTCCCCGAACCACCCGTACCGTTTCCCGACGAAGTGCCGCCGGTAAAAGCGGATACATCAATTTTGTCTATGCGCAGAGATGTATAACCGCGAAATGCGGGTATAATGACGTGAGTTGTCTTCCACCAATTAATTGAATCCTGATCTGAAAATACGTACTTTCCATCCGGGAATTCGTAATCCAACTGATCCGTCGCCCCCGCAAAAGTAAATGCGTTGCGATAAAAGTACAAATATTTAGCCGTACCGCTCGGTTGAATGAAGCCAAGCGCTGGCCATTGCGGAGTAATCACATCGCCTTTCTTAAACGGAAAGGCCACACCCTCGGCCGGAATAGTAAACGCCGATTGAGAAACATTTGCGCCACTTCCACCCGCAAATATAGGCGCAGTGCTGTAAACCGCAAAATCGTTGTCCATATAATATTTGCCGGTCAGACTCTTGCCAGAGATGCTGTACTGCAAGATCTGAGGCGGATTTTCATTGGTCACTAATTTACCCGCTCTGCTATTCACGCTAAAGGCCAAAATCAAAGGCGAGCTACCATCGGTTGCATCCATTACTTTCCAATAGCCCATCACCGTATTATTGATAACGACACTGCCCACTCGAGACAAAGTAAGATCGGCTGGATTCACCTTATAAACACCGATAGTCAAAGCACCCTGGAAAGGCAGAATGGTAAAACTGGTCGGCGCAAATTTTTCCGCCACAAAGACATAGGGTTTACCCCCCACAATTTCGCCCTGGAGATCGCCAAGCGGCACCTCTTTATTGCCTTTAGTTAAATCCAAAGAAAACACACACAAAATAAACCCCCCCGTGCTCAAACAAATTATATAACC
>CAZEJX010000083.1:0-2439 GCA_964512715.1 uncultured Candidatus Saccharibacteria bacterium | reverse complement strand
TAGAGTAATTTATGCAGGTGGCAATAGCCCCTCATTCACGGCGCCTAGTGCAAATCCGAGGATAGATTTATTAACAATCGACAGTAGTGGGACTCTAGCTCGAGTAGCGGGAACCGAATCGGCGAGTCCGACTGCCCCAGCTTATCCCTCCGATAAGTTAGTGATTTGTGAGGTTTATAATCGTGTCAGTCAGACGCAGGTATTCGACACCGATCAAGGCGCGGGTAAAGGATACATTTATAACGATGTGCGGCCGTTTCTTGGCGGTGCTTTTATAGCGAGCGACAGCCAAGTTGCCAGTGGCGCTGCGATTTCAATAAGTAAAATTTCTTTCAACGGCAATTTCATACCTACCGCCGATAATGCCGACGACATAGGTAGTTCTTCAAGTCTGGTGAAAAACATTTATGCGAATCACTTTTTTAAGGGATCAACTGAAATCGGATCAAAATTCGGCGGAACGGGAGCGGACGGGGCTTTAAGCATTACAAGCGGAACGACAACGATAGATGTCGGTGCGGCGAGTTTCTTTTTGAAGAACTACACCTCAATCAGCATAACTGGTAGTGGCAAATTGGCGTTCAGCAATCCGGCGACAAACGGCACGATTATTCTTTTGAAATCGCAGGGGAACGTGACGCTCACTTCAAGCACTGCACCGATGATTGATGCATCTGCAATGGGGGCGGCTGGGGTGACGAGTGGATTCAATAATATCATTCTGACCCTTCCTGCCGCAGGTATAAATGGGAACAACTCAAGCGGCACCACGGCTGGGAACGGTGCAAATGCTTCCGCGGCAAACGCATACCCATTTGATCAGACTTTCATCGGCAAGGTCATTCAGGTTTCAGCGGGAGCAGGCGGAGGAAATGGAGGATCAAGTGGTGGTGGCGCAAGTGGTACTGGAGGGCGCGGCGGTGGAGGATTAATCATTGAGTGCGCGGGTTTGTGGAATTTTACTACTTCGAATGGCATAAGCGTTGCTGGACAGGCCGGTACTAACGGCACGACACCTGGCGGTGGCGCAGGGGGTTCTGGCGGTGGCGGTGGCGCAGGCGGAACTTTTGTGGGGCTTTATAACTCACTTACAGCAAACAGCGGGACGGTCAATAAGAGTGGCGGTAACGGTGGTAACGGAGGGAATGGTGTTGGCAATAATGGCGGCGCAGGCGGTGGTGGCGGTTCGGGAGGTGGAAATCGCTACGCAGGCGGTGCGGGCGGCGCAGGGCTTGGGACAAATCAGAGCGGATCGGCCAGCGGTGGTTCTAGTGGTGGAGGATCATCGGGCGGTAGTGGTGGATCTGGTGGAAGCGGCGCCGGTTTCTTCGGAACGGGTCCGGGAGGATCAGGTGGTGGAGGTGGCGGTGGCGGCGGTTCGTCCGGAGAAAGTGTCGTAACACAAAATAACGATTGGTCATAAAACCATGATTATCATCGAATTAAAATGCAATTTTTGTTCTGAAGTTGTCGGAAGTTTCCAGTTTCACGAAGACACTCCGCAAGAAAAAATTGATGCTGCGGTTTCACAAGTGGCAGATAGTCGGTGTGATTCTTGTGAAAAGCAACACGGCAATTATAAAGAAATGGCCGATCGATTTGAGTTGGAAACGGGGCTTTCGCATGAGGAGTTCAAAAAAATAATTACCGAATCGGGCGGGAAGAAATCTAGTTTTGAAACCTTACTAGAAGCGAAAAAGGCCGAGCTTATAACTTCTGAAAAAGATGAATGAAGAGAACGGACAATTCTATCGCGATAAAGCATGGGATTTGCTCATGAAGGAGATCGGCGACTTGAAAATCAATCAAGCGGCAATTGCAAAAGACGTTGTTGATATAAAAAACAAAATCTCGTGGATCATCGGAATTGCAACTGGCATAACCCTCGTGATCAACGTTGCATGGGAGTATGCAAAGTCGAAGTTTAACTCATTCATAAAATCATGAACCAAAACTTTTCTTTCGGAGGCATTCAAAGCGAGCCGGATTACCGCGATGTGCCGATGAGCGCGATATTGGGCGCACCAGTTGGGTTGCCAGCTTACTACATAGCTGACATTACGCAGCTGCCCATATGGAATCAGAGAAAAATAGGCGCATGCGTCGGCCACGCTTCAGGAAAGAAAAAGCAAGAGCAGGAATTCGACGAAACGAAACAGATCATACCGATCAATCCACGTTTCATTTACGCATTGGCGAAAAGCATGGACGGTTTGCCAACCGAAGGAACGTATTACCGCTATGGCATGAAGGTATTGCAAAAATTTGGCGCCCCGCCCGAAATTCCTGAGTATCAAAACGATACTACGCTCGCGCATTCTGATTACATCGACTTAACGAAGATTCCTCAAAAGGCATATGATCTGGCCAAGCAATACGCGATCGCAAACTATGCCCAGATCGGATCGACCTATAACCTCACAGTCGACGATCTTAAAA
>CAZEJX010000082.1:0-2631 GCA_964512715.1 uncultured Candidatus Saccharibacteria bacterium | reverse complement strand
AGACTTGACCCATCCAGACGGCATCGCGCCGGGCAAGGTACTCGTTGACCGTAACCACATGTACCCCTTCGCCCTTCAAAGCATTTGTATAGACCGGTGCTACCGCGGCGAGGGTCTTACCTTCGCCGGTTCCCATCTCCGCAACTCCGCCCTCATGGATCACTACACCGCCCATGAGTTGCACATCGTAGGGGCGCTGATGGAGCGCGCGCTTGGCTGCTTCGCGCACCAGTGCAAAAGCGCGTGGAAGCACTGCCTCTAGCGATTCGCCGTTCTTCACACGATCTTTGAGTGTCTGACTCTCATTTTTGAGTTCATCACTTGACAAATTTGAAACCTCGCCCTCCAGGGCGTTAACATCGGCAACAATTGATTCAAGCCGCCCTAAGGTGCGGCGGCGAAAGAGGTTATCGAGGAATCCTGGCATTAGTTTGGGTTATGCTCGTCCCGATACTTTTCAATCTCGTGATGGAGCTTATTCTTCAGCGCATCAATCGCCGCATGGGCGTCTTCGTGCGTATCTTCGGCATGGAGATTTTTGCCGGGAAGGATAATGTCGGCAGCGGCGCGGAAAACTTCCCCCTTGTAGTGATGAGCGGTCATACGTTCGATCGTAGCTTTAACTTCCACTTCCCCGAGCTCTTCATAGCGGGACACGAATTTCTCCAAATACGCCATTTTCTCACGGATATAGGCGTCTAAACTCTCTGTTAATTCTAGGTTTTTCGCATGTATGTCGATATGCATAGTAGTAATAGTATAGCGTAAAAATGAGGAAAGATGAAGGACAGTTTAGCCCGGGTTTTGATGGTTTCTCTAGGTAACCGTAGGCAAGAGAGAATCAAAAATCCCGCCGTGAGGCGGGATTTTTGGAAGCACTAGATGCGCTTCTTGGAAGACTTCTTCGAAGATTTCTTCGAGGACTTCTTCGCTTTCTTTTTGGCAGCCATTGTACAATGACAATTTTTATTTTCACTGGGTTGCCGACCACCCCAGGATGCCACGCACTAAAAATGGTTTAGATTTTTTCGCGCGCGACAAAACAATTTGGTTACACCAAAATTATACCATTGCATCACCATTATTTTTCAGAAAACTGTGGATAAGTGATTAGAAAAATATTTATGCGCGCAGTGGAGGATAAAAATAAAAATATTTTCGCGAAGAATTATTCGTAGCGCAACGCTTCCATCGGACTTTTTTTCGCGGCTTCGCGCGCCGGATAAATACCGAAGATGATACCGATCGCGGCGGCTACAGCTGCGGAAATAAGAATAGCGGATGGCGGCAAAACGAATACCCAACCGATTGAGGTGAAGCGGGGGAGGATAAACCCAAGGAGAATAAAGAAAAACCCGCCGATCAAAATGCCGATAATACCGCCGACTGTGGTTAAAATAACCGCTTCCCAGAGGAATTGCGCGATAATGTCGCGATCCGTAGCGCCCAAGGCTTTCCGAAGGCCGATTTCCTTAGTGCGCTCGATGACTGAGACAAGCATGATGTTCATAATGCCGATACCGCCTACAATGAGCGAGATACAGGCGATGGAAGTAAGGAAGAGCGTGAGAACAGTGGTAATACTTCCGAGAAGCGCTACCGCATCTTCCTGGGTTCGGATCGTAAAATCATCTTTGTCCGGATCAGTAATATGGTGCGTTTGCCGTAGCACCGAGACTACCCGGCTTTGAGCAAACTCAATCGTATAGGTATCGCTTGCCTGAAGTGTAATGGCCTGGAAATAATCGATGCCTAAGAGCTGGCGCTGCGCAACAAGGAGCGGAATAAGTACTAAATTATCTTGATCCACGCCAAAGGGACCTAAGCCTTTTTCTTCGAGCACACCGATCACTTGAAAACTGGAATTTTTAAGGCGGATCGTTTTGCCAATCGGAGTAATATTTCCAAAAAGCGTCTTCGCGATTTTAGATCCTAGAACTGCGACATGATCCGCAGAACGAGCTTCGTCGTTTGTGAAAGTGCGTCCTTCGGCGGTATCGAATTTTCGCACCGGGAAGAAATCACCGGTGACGCCCTGATAGCTTACGGTCGTGTCGTTGTTGCCGTAGATTACCTTGGCTTGGCCGGAAACTTGCGGGGCAACGTGAGCAATTGAAGGCTCCCGCTCCAGGGCATCCGCATCTCCTTGCACCAAGGTCTTAATGATAATCCCTTGTACTGAGGCGGGCGAAGCTAAGCGCGATCCTTTGGTCGCGCCGGGAATAATAAAGATGAGATTTGAACCGGTACCTTCTACTTGGTTCAGGATCAGAGCTTTCGCGGAATTCCCAATTGACATAAGTAGGATTACTGAACCGATGCCGATCACGATGCCTAAAATCGTAAGCAACGAGCGCGTTTTGGCATGCGCAAGACCATGATAGGAAGTTTTAAGCGTGTCGCGTATGGTCATTTGAGTGTTGCGGTTAAGGTGTGCTTGTGAATGGGTCCGTCTTTTACAATCGTACCGTCTTCGAGCGCCAGTAAGCGTTTGCCAAATTCAGCAGTGCGGGTTTCATGGGTGACTAAGATAATGGTTCGTCCTTCTTTGTTAAGGTGTTCCAGAATTTCCATGACCTGTAATCCGGATTCGTATTTTAGATTTCCGGGGGGGTCCTCAAGGAAAAAATA
>CAZEJX010000081.1:0-2751 GCA_964512715.1 uncultured Candidatus Saccharibacteria bacterium | reverse complement strand
GCCCAACCAACTGGAAACCCGGTCGTCGTCCACGAGGACACTGCGTTTAACGCAATCCGCGTGGTAGTTCCGCCGGGCGGAAGAAAAACTGCCTGGGAAGGACCGACGGTTCCTTTCGACAAGATTCTCATCGATTACGACACGAGCATGCTCGGCGTCATGACCCGGTGGGATGAATACGAAGATGGAAGCTACGGTCCGGAAAGTGGAGTTCGACTGGATTACAAACCAACCGAGAAGCCCATCCGCTTGCAGTTCGCGAATAACGGCAAAGCTCCAACGGTAGTAACCATTCGGTATCGTCCAATCTAATCATTGATAACCAAAACGCCTCCCAAAAGGGAGGCGTTTTTCCTTTCTTTGAAGAAAGAATTACGGACCGACGTTCGTGCGCACGAAAGTAGCGACGATAAACGGAATGCTGCGGGCCAAAACCGCGATTACGATCGCGATCACCGCATAGAGCAATGCCGACTTTGCTTTATCTACCGTCTCGCTGTCGCCCTGGGCGGTAAGATACCGGAAGGCGGCAATCAAGATGAAGATAATTGCGAAGAACATGAGAGCATAGAACAAGATCGTGATAACCTGGTTCAAGATGCCGTAGACCGTCCCTGCCGAAGCACCCGTAATCGGAGCCGGTTCCGCAGGAACTCCCGGCGGAGTGTACTGCGCGCCCGCTAAGGCCGGAAAAGCAACGATCGCGAGCACTGCTAAAATCGAAAAGAGTTTCTTCATTGAGATAAGAATAGCTCGACCTTTCAATAGTTTTATTATGCCTCTTCAGAGGATTTAAGCAATAGGATATCTGAGGGGCACACTCCTACTTACTGAGGGAGTTCAAAAGTCCGGTAATGATGTAGACCACCGAACGGGCGAGAACAAGCACCACAAAGCCGATGATCGCATACTGAATGGTATTCTTCCCTGCCGTTACTTTCTCTTCATTGCCTTGCGAAGTCATGATCTGATAAGCGCCGATGAGGATCATGATAGTAGCAATGGGGAATGCAAGCACCCAGAGGAAGGTGAATATCTTATCAACAATGCATTCCAAGTCAGACTTACCGGGGGCGGAACACTTCAAAAGATTCGGTATCTCGATAGTTTTACTTCCGCTTCCACTTACATCAGTCGTGCCTTTACCGCCGCCTAAGTCCGTAGCTCCCTTGCCGCCACCAAGATCGGTAGTCTGGGCGTGAAGAGAAGCGGTAAGCGCAAACATAGCGATAAGCACGAATACTCCCCCTAAAATAACGGTTCGTAATTTCATATCTTTATTCTAGCATCCCGGCGGAGTGTACGGCGGGTTCTTAAGTTCAAAGTGAACCGGATCGCCACTCAAGGCTCTCCACATGAGATTGATATTTGAGCCGGAGAGAAGATTCGCCGCCTGCTCAGTAGATATACCGCTGAAGCTCAAATCGACAGCAACTCCCTTCACGTGTGGCGCACAAGAGCTGGGATTTGCTACTACCGTACCCAAACCATGCTTCTCGTGCTCCGCGTCAACTTTGGTCTTCAAAGCCACGCAGGCATTCGTGCTCGCATTTGAAATAGTTGCTGAGAAACCCTGGAGTGCCTGCCAATCAGTGACGATCTCTTTAAAATGACGTTGATATTCGATTGGTCGATACATGGAATTCACCGTGAGACTCGCACCGCGAGCACGCAAAAGGGTCTGGAAACTATTTACCGCCGCCTGGAGTGCCGTTAAATTCTGACTGATTTGCGCATCGCTACTTGCTTCCAACTTACCGCCATTTTCAAGAACGAGCGCGTCGCCGGAGAGCGGTGTGAGATCCGCAATGCGCTGTCCATTTATAGTGCAATCGGTTACGAGGGCGTTGGTTGCCTGACACACGCTGCCGCTGACCGGCACACAATCATTTACTGTTCCCGCACCGGGACAGGTTGAGGAATTCGTGCATGTTTTTTCATCCGTGTAGCACTTATCTTTGATAAGTTTCGGATCTGCCTCTACCTGATCCCCCCGGTATCCATGCGGTACGCAAGCCCACGCGGTTTTATTCGGATCAATAGGCGTCGTGGTAGCTGATGCTAGATTGATATCGGAAACTTTCTCAGGTTCCTTCAGTCGCTGCAGTATCGGAAATTGCAACTTCGTAAGCCCCGGGTTCACAATGTGGAGAATCATATAGATACCAACTAAAAGCAGGAGCCCCAAAAATGCATCCGTGAGGCGGGCTTTCGCGTTCGACTGCGCCTCATGATCCCCGGGCCGCGCCAGATAGAGCACCGCGCCATAGAGAATGGAACCGAAAGCTAAGAGACCCCCGACCGCTAAAGCAAAGTCGTAAAGATTCGCGATGAGTGCCACTGGCCCTTCTTTTACCGGATCATGTGTACCGGGAATCCCTGCAGTCTGGTTGGCCGATCCTCCGATCGAACCGCTGCCGCCCGTAGTAACCGGTGTGGGATCAGCGGCGTGCGTAAAATGCCCAACAAAAAGAATGCCGAGAAAAAGTACTGATAGGATGAAAAGTTTCTTGTTCATTTCGGTAAGGTAATCCCGGTTTTCGGCGAACAGGTTATTTGGTACCACTTTGAGGGAAGTCCAGTGCCCCCGCTTGAGGTAGCGATTTTCGAGAGGAGAAACATGAACGTATTCACGATGAGAAATGCGGAAAGCACAAAGAGGATTCCTAAAATGGCATTTTTAATTACCGTTCTCCCTTTCGTTACCCGCTCAGAGGAACCTCCGGAGGTCATCATGAGTGTCCGTCCCAC
>CAZEJX010000080.1:0-2771 GCA_964512715.1 uncultured Candidatus Saccharibacteria bacterium | reverse complement strand
TTTCGGCTAATTTGTACAATTTCCATTAAGAACTTTCGTCAAAGCTTTATAAGCATGGTGACTATGTGGCTTTCGGCATCAGTGATCCTAAGCCACGTATGATCCATAAGGCCAGCGTACGCGACAGAGTGCTGCACCACGCGATTTATAGGGTGCTTTATTCCTATTTCGATAGAAGGTTTATAGCAGACGCCTTTTCTTCAAGAGATAGGAAAGGCACGCATCGGGGCATTCTGCGATTTGAAGGTATGGCTAGAAAAGTATCAAAGAACAACACCAGGACTTGCTGGGTGCTGAAATGTGATATCCGAAAGTTCTTTGCCACCATTGATCACGAAATTCTTTTTCGCATTCTCGAAAGGCAGCTTCCTGATGGGGATACATTCTGGCTTTTGCGAAGAGTTATTGACAGTTTTGAGGCTGCACCAGGGAAAGGATTGCCGCTCGGAAACCTAACCTCGCAACTTCTGGTAAATGTTTATATGAACGTGTTTGACCAATATGCAAAACACGAACTGCGAAAGAAATTCTACGTTCGTTATGCTGACGATTTTGTATTCCTGTCTGCGGAAAGAAGTGAGCTAGAGAGTGCTATTCAGAAAATAGAGGATTTTTTGCAGAAGAATCTCAAACTCGCATTACATCCGGATAAGGTATATATCAAAACATGGGCATCAGGTGTAGACTTCCTGGGATGGGTCAGTTTCCCGGATCATAGAGTTCTGCGGACCACGACCAAACGGCGGATGTTAAAGCGGATCGCTACAAATCCGAGTGAGCCTACCATGAATTCGTACTTCGGCATGCTCCAGCATGGAAATGCTAAAAAGCTCACGCGGAGCGTGCAGCAAGGCTTAATCCTGGATTAGATTATGATTACAGGGGTAGGGTAGAATCTCTGAGCGTAAGGCACCCCAGAGCACCGATAAACAAAACTCCCCCGCTTCGCGGGGGAGTTTTGAGATTCCTCGACAAGCTCGGAATGACAGGGCTTGCGGGAGTTTTGTTGAAGAACTTTAGTCCTTCTTTTCGGCGTTTACGTTCAGGTTCACTTTCGCGCCAGCGAGGCTATTGTCGCTACCGTTCAAGAGGCCCGAGACGTTTATCGTGATTCCGTTCGAAAGACCGGAAAGGGTGCTCGTCGAGGTCGAAGTCGCGCGAACGGTTGCATCAGAATTGAGCTTTACGTTCACTGACTTGCCGTTTTTGAGCATCAGCGTGAAGGAGCGAAGATCTGCTGAGAGGTTCGAGATAACGCCATGCAGCGTTACTTTTTTCTCGTTCAGCGATAGATCCTGGAGGAGCTTGGCGCTTACTGTAGTTGAGGAAGCGCTATCTACCTTACCCTGTACCATCACTTTGTCGCCAACTTTGATGTTCGCAACACTTACCCGATGCATATGGCGGGCGAGTACCTTGGCCCTATCAAGCAAGTTCACGATCCAGGTCTTACCGCCGGAGAGGATGGTAACGGAATTTGAAGAAGTTGCCGTTACGGTGCCTCGGAGCGTAATGTGACCCGAGCGATTCAGATGAAACGCGCTCCAGATTGAGCTCGAGGCGTGAGTGTTCGTGCTCGTGGTCATTTCCGCTCCTGCTGGGGCCGCAATCATAAGGCTTAAGACTGCCGCGCTTGCCGCAATTACCGCAAATTTTTTCGACATAAGGTTTTGTATATAGGTTTTATGCCGACCTTTACGGTATGAGACGAACCAAAGGATGTCTAGCTTACAGATAGGCATTATGTTCTTATCAATTCGTACATTCGTTACAACTTCTTTTTGAGAAGCCTGCCAATTACTTCCGCAAGGATAAGGTAGAGCGCGAGACCGAAAAGCAGAATGATTTCTGCCACGTGTACCCGTCTGCGTGCTAGGTCGAATGAGGCGCTTGCGAGATAGCCGATGCTCCCGACGATGCCGATCCAGAGCACTGAAGCGGGGATATCGCTGCGGAGGATTTTCCTAAAAAGCACATCGCGGCGGCCGGCGCGAACCAGGGTGAAATGGTGAACGCCATAGATGAACTTTGAGATGAAGAGAGTCCGGAAGGTGCGATCGATAATGTGGGTATCGATCCGGTTGCCGACTTTATCAGCAGCGCTTCCGAGCCAGGCGAGGAAGCGATTGTTTTCGGTATTCACTCGGCCCAGGGCATACCATAAGGCGTCGCCAAGAAGAGAGCCCGCAAGTGCGACAAGAAATGAGCTCATGAGATCGAGCTCGCCGCGATGGATCAAGAAGCCCGCGGTGAAAACGAGGAGATCGCCTTCAATCATCATCCCGAAAAAGAGAAAACTATAGGCGATGAGCGGCGAGGCGCCGAGCGCGGTCAGAATGAAGTGGCGCTTTTGCATACCCTGCATTATACGCCCTTCAGTTCGCGCCTATCTAGTTCTAGTTTGTGGCGAGGATAGTGCTTTGCCCTGTATCAGCGAGCATTGCCTGAATGGCGGACATCGCCATGTTGAATGATTCCTGATTCGAAGTGGAGCCGTAGAGTTTTTTAAAAATGGAGTTCCGGTTAAACTCCCCTAAGGTTACCCGATTACGGACGGGATGGAAGAAAACTTCTTACAATCTTCATGAAGATATAAACAGGCTCTGGGTTGCGGCTGGGAGCTTTGAAGGATTACACTTCGAGCAATGTACGATTATTTAGCCGCGCACGATCCGGAACTCTACGGCTGGATCGAGAAAGAAGCGCTTCGCCAAAAGGAAGGATTGGAGATGATTCCTTCCGAAAACTACACCTCCACGGCCGGCCTGGGG
>CAZEJX010000079.1:0-2787 GCA_964512715.1 uncultured Candidatus Saccharibacteria bacterium | reverse complement strand
ACCAGCTGTATCTCTCTCACAAATCCAATCCTTTTTCGAAATCGCAGTTTCGGATGAATGCTCGGACCCGGTTGAGCAAAGCGAAAACTACGAGCTTATTGCTTCCATCCTGCGCAAAATTACCCCGTCACAATCCAGCGCGGATCTCGAAACAACGATTACCGGAATTATGGAGCTTTTGGATCGACTCGGCGAAGCGCCCACCACGCTTTCTTTCCGAGAACAGATTCTTCTGGATTTCATGGTGGAATTTTTGGAAGAGCTCCGGTTCACCGCCCAAGGATCTGCCTATTCCGGATTGAGTTGTATCGATTAGGGCGCCAAGCTAAGCTTGGCGCCCTTTCCTTTTTCTATATTTTCGCTACTATTCTTTTGTCCTAAATTCTCTATTCTCTATTCTTGTATGCGTATTCTTGCCATTGAAACTTCTTGCGATGAGACGGGTCTTGCAATCCTCGACTGCAAAGGGGGTTCGACTCATCCGAATGTAAGAATCATAAAGGAAGTCGTCGCCTCGCAAATTAAAATCCACCAGCCTTTCGGCGGGGTGGTGCCGACACTTGCCAAACGCGAGCACATTAAAAACCTGCCGATTCTTTTCAAAAAGATTTTTGGTTTTGACTATGCTTTGCCTGCCGCACAGCACCCGCTCGGCGTGGATGTAATTGCCGTTACCGTAGGTCCAGGTTTAGAACCGGCACTTTGGGCAGGCATCGTTTTTGCAAAAGAACTCGCGAAGAAGTGGAAGAAGCCGCTCATCGGCGCGAATCATATGGAAGGGCATCTCTACTCCCCTCTTCTCATAAGCACGAGCAGTAAGTATGAGCTACGAGCTCATACCTCGCGCTCGCCGCTCGCCGCTCATGCTCTTTTCCCCGCCATTGCGCTTATCGTATCCGGCGGGCACACGATTCTTTTGCGCATGGACTCGATCACGAGCTGGAAAAAGCTTGGCGAAACGCGTGATGATGCCGCCGGTGAGGCATTCGATAAAGTCGCCCGACTTTTGGACCTTCCCTACCCCGGCGGACCGGAAATTTCTAAGATTGCGAAACTTGGTGAAGCGAACATACCTTTCCCGCAGCCGATGCTGCATTCGAAAGATTATGACTTTAGTTTCTCGGGACTCAAAACGGCGATTCTGTATTACTTGCGCGACCTGGATTCCCGCCTTCCCTCCTTCGCCAATGGCTTCGGAGGGGCGCGGCGCGGAAATGACAAGATGAAAGCGAACGTCGCGGCGTCATTCGAGCACGCGGCGGTACATGTGCTTGTCGAGAAAACTTTCCGGGCGGTGAATCAGTTCGGAGCTCGTTCCGTCTGGCTTTCCGGTGGCGTCGCGGCGAATAAGGCACTCCGTAAAGCGCTCACTATGCGTGCGAAGAAACTTGCTATCCCACTCATCGTCGCCGACACGAAACATAATACTGATAACGCCGCCATGATCGGCGCGGCGGCATATATGTCTACGTTCAGAAAAAAGAAGTATCCGCTCAAAGCAAACGGCGAACTGAACGTGTAGCTGGGCGGCGTGCAAAAGCGCCAAAAACGATGTAGAATCGAGCCTATGCCGGAATCTCAGAACGAGCTTTCTTCCCGTTACGATCCCGCAGGCGAAGATGCTATATACGAAGCCTGGGAACAGTCGGGTTATTTCAATCCAGACAATTTAGTGAAAGATGGCATTGCCGCTCAAGATGCGCCGGCGTATTCGATCGTGCTGCCGCCGCCGAATGTAACGGGTACCCTTCACATGGGTCATGCTGAAATGCTTGTCTTGGAAGATATTATGATTCGCTATCACCGCATGCAGGGCGAGCGAACGCTGTGGCTTCCCGGCACGGACCACGCTGCCATCGCGACACAATCGAAAGTTGAGAAACTTTTGGAGAAAGAAGAAGGGAAAAAGAAATACGATCTCGGTCGCGAAGAGTTTTTGAAACGCGTGGATGCATTTGCTAAGCAAAGCCACGATACCATCACCACGCAAGTCCGGAAAATGGGATCGTCCGTAGATTGGTCACGCGAGGCATTTACGCTCGATGAGAAGCGGAGCTTTGCTGTGCGTACAGCCTTTAAGCGCATGTACGACGCCGGTCTTATCTACCGCGGCTATCGCGTGGTGAACTGGGATCCCAAGGGGCAAACAGTGATTTCAGACGATGAAATCGTTTACGAGGAGCGTAAAGCGAAACTCTACACCTTTAAATATTCGCCTGACTTTCCTCTTACTATTTCTACGACTCGCCCGGAAACAAAATATGGCGATACTGCCGTCGCGGTGCACCCGGATGATGAGCGTTATAAGGAATTTGTCGGCAAGACGTACGACATTATCTTCTGCGGCGAACCGCTTTCAATTCGGATCATCGCGGACCAGTCCGTAGAAAAAGGATTTGGTACCGGTGCCTTGGGTGTCACTCCCGCGCACAGCATGATTGACTGGGAGCTTGGAGAAAGGCATGCGCTCGAAATGAAGCAGGTTATTGATGAGCGTGGCAAGATGCTGGTTGGCCCCGAGGGCGTGAAGGGAGAAAAAACCGCGCTCGCGCGGGAAAAAACCGTGGAACTTTTGCGCGCGGCGGGACTGCTCGAAAAAGAGGAGGAAATAGCTCAAAACGTTTCTACTGCGGAACGGACGGGTGGTATTATCGAACCGCTGCCCAAACTCCAGTGGTTCGTGGCAGTCAACAAAGAATTTAAACCTGGGATTACTTTGAAAAGCTTGATGCGCGAGGCCGTAGAGAGCGGCAAAATAAAAATCTTGCCGGAACGATTCGAAAAGAT
>CAZEJX010000078.1:0-2886 GCA_964512715.1 uncultured Candidatus Saccharibacteria bacterium | reverse complement strand
CCCGTCCGTACACCCTGACTGCACTCGATATGCTCGCCACGCTTACGCGAATCGAAGGCGTCTCTTTGCCAGCTCTTCTTACGGCGCGCGCCATTCAGAAAACAGCGATTGTGGTCGTGACCTCCGACAAAGGACTAGCTGGCGCATTCAATAGCGCGGTCTTGCGCACCTTTGATCGTTTTGTCGCCGAAAATGGTATCGACCTTACTCAACCCACATACAGCTTTATCGCTGTCGGTGTGAAAGCCCTCGCTCACCTTGAAAAGCGCACTCCGCGCCTCGAGAATTCTTTTGTAAAATTCGGCGACTTCACCACGCCGGAAGAAGTCCAACCACTCACCGATCCTCTGATCACGGGCTATCTCAAGGGCGCGTGGGATCAGGTTATTGTCTTTTCCACTCATTTTAAGAGCGCTTTGCGCCAAGAGGTATTAACCCGCCGCATCTTCCCTATCATCTTTGAAAATCTCGCGGCGACTGCCGCCGAAGTTGTACCTGAACACGGTCGCTTCGCGGAGCTCGTAAAAGAACGGAAAATTTCTTTCTTCCACCGCAGCGCGGAAGAACTCCAGGAATATTTAATTGAACCCGACCCGAGCGCCGTTCTTGATTCTCTTGCCCGTCATCTCATCGAAGCAGATCTTTATCAGCTTGTTCTTGAGGCCAATGCCTCCGAACACGCCGCGCGGCGCATGGCGATGAAGAATGCTTCGGAGAACGCAGCAGAGATTGCAGACGGCCTCAATTTGCAATATAACAAGTCGAGACAAGCGGCGATCACCCGGGAACTTATCGAAATCACCGCGGGCGCGGAATCATTAAGCTAAGAGCATGAGCACGAGCTATGAGCAAAAAATCAACACAGAAATCATGAATAAAAATAACGGAAAAATAACTCAAATCATCGGTCCGGTTATCGACGTGGAATTTTCTGAAGGCTCTTCCCTGCCGCCAATTTATAACGCGCTCTACATAGTACACCCCGAGGGCAAGCATACGATTACTCTTGAGGTCGTGAAACACTTGGAGCCTGGTAAGGTTCGCGCCATCGCCCTTGCCGCGACCGACGGCTTGCAGCGTGGCATGGAGGTGGAACATACGGGCGAGGAACTCTCCGTACCGGTAGGCCCGGAAGTGCTCGGCCATATCTTTGATGTGTCCGGTAAAGCGCTCGACATGCCGGATGCGAAATTCAAGAAATTCGGACCGCTTCACCGCGCTGCGCCGCCACTCACGGAACAAGCTACCGCGATTCAAATCTTTGAGACCGGTATCAAAGTTATCGACTTACTCGCGCCGTTTATTCGTGGCGGTAAAGTGGGACTTTTCGGCGGCGCCGGCGTAGGTAAAACCGTGCTCCTCAAAGAGCTTATCAGGAACGTTGCTGAAGAATCCGGCGGTGTGTCCGTTTTCGCCGGTGTCGGCGAACGTACCCGCGAAGGCAACGATTTGTATTTGGAAATGAAAGAAGCAAACGTGCTCGAAAAAACCGCGCTTGTTTTTGGGCAGATGAATGAAGTACCTGGCGCCCGTGCGCGCGTCGCACTCTCGGCGCTTGCTATGGCTGAATATTTCCGCGACGAAGAAGGCAAGGAAGTTCTGCTCTTCGTAGATAACATCTTCCGCTTCTCCCAGGCAGGCTCTGAGGTATCAACGCTTTTGGGACGCATGCCCTCAGCCGTAGGCTATCAGCCGACTCTCGCCTCGGAAATGGCGGAGCTCCAGGAGCGTATTACATCCACTAAAAAAGGTGCTATTACGTCTGTGCAAGCAGTCTATGTACCAGCGGACGATATTACCGACCCGGCACCGGCAACCACGTTCGCCCACCCCAACTCCACGATCGTGCGCTCCCGTGCCTTACCCGAAATTGGCATTTATCCCGCCGTAAATCCCCTCGCCTCTTCCTCTACTGCCCTCGATCCGAAAATTGTCGGCCGCGAGCACTATGAAGTCGCGCGCGAAGTGCAGCGCACCTTGCAGCGTTACAAAGAGCTCCAGGATATCATCGCAATTCTTGGTATCGAAGAACTCTCTGAAGCGGATCGCAAAACGGTGGACCGTGCCCGTAAGATTCAGCGCTTCCTCTCGCAGCCGTTCTTCGTCGCCGAAGTCTTCTCCGGCATCAAAGGCGCGTATGTTAAGCGCGAAGACACAGTGCGATCGTTCAAGGAGATTCTCGAAGGAAAACATGATGATAAACCGGAGGAAGCGTTCTACATGAAAGGAAGTATAGACGAAGTGACAGCATCGTGAGAT
Organism: uncultured Candidatus Saccharibacteria bacterium; assembly: GCA_964512715.1. Taxonomy (GTDB): domain Bacteria; phylum Patescibacteriota; class Minisyncoccia; order UBA6257; family 2-01-FULL-56-20; genus JANWIW01. Next base: position 627 of record CAZEJX010000078.1, on the reverse strand, counting down.
GCTGTCATCCTGAGGCAGCAGCCGAAGTATCCTCTCCAGAGAAGATTCTTCGCAAGCTCGGAATGACAAATACATGCGCGTAGCAATCTATTCACTCCAAAATATTCTCTACGAAGGCGAAGCGGATGCGGTGAACTGCAAAACCCTCGCTGGTGAAATTACGGTTCTCCCCCATCACCGGCCGCTTATCTCTATGCTTATGGAGGGGCCAGTGCGTGTTACGAACGCCGCAGGTGACCAATGGTTCGAAGTAAAAGGCGGCTTCATTGAAGTGGAGCCTCAGAACAGTGTACGTCTTTTAGTAGAAGTTTAATTTTCTGTCATCCCGAGCGAAGTCTAGGGATCTCATTTTCGAAATAGTATATACTATATTATATAATATAGTATATAATATTTTGGTAGTTGCATTTTCCCATGCTTCGCCTTATTCTCTAGCCAGCAATATAAGGAGATCAAAAGTGATCACGGAAAGCAGAATCCCCTTCAGAATCGCTGACTTGGCATACCCAGCACTCACGCTTCAAAACTGCCTCAAAGAAATTCGATCTGATAGGCCGGCAGGGATACCAGCTGTATCTCTCTCACAAATCCAATCCTTTTTCGAAATCGCAGTTTCGGAGGAATGCG
>CAZEJX010000077.1:0-2955 GCA_964512715.1 uncultured Candidatus Saccharibacteria bacterium | reverse complement strand
TATAAACAGGCGCTAGCCGGACAACGGGAACGAGAAAGTCATACTCTTGCGGGGCAGTTCGCTATCGGCTAGCAAATTATGAAAGAGTTCAGCGAGTTACTCGGATCGGTTTTCGGTCCTGCAATCGAATACGTCATAAGCCATATAACAAAATGGATAGAAGCGAACGGAGGCATGCAAGCGACGGTCGAAAAATTGAAACCTCTTCTCATTTGGCTTGCGGCCTTTCTCACACTGACTCTTGTCGCGGGGATTGTCGCATCAACAGTCGCTTTCTTTGGATTCATCGGCGTGAGCGCTGGAGTGATAGCTGCAATAGTCGCAGTCGCATCAGTTTTTACATTGTTTGTTGTTTTGTGGAAAAACGGCTGGGAACAAGCACGCGCAATTTTTGAGTTGGCGAAAATAGGGATAAGTGGAGCGTGGAATGCGCTTGTGAGTTTTATTCGTGACACATTCGGAGGCGCGATCGATTGGATTCGGTCGCAACTGCAAGGGATCGTCGATTTCTTCAATTATGTGGTCGGCTTGGTCACGAGGCCGATTTCTAATGCCGTAAAGGGGGCAAGCGATACGTTATCAAGCGTAATCAGTTCGTTGCGCGGAATTTTGCATCTAGCCGGAGGTGGTATTGTCACGAGCCCGAGTTTTGCCACGATCGCCGAGACGGAACCGGAAGCCGTTATCCCGCTATCGCGCCTCGGGGCGGCCGGAATAGGCGGAGGTATGGTCATCAACATGAGCGGAACTTTTATGACCAGCACCGAAGCCGCAGAGGCCATGGGAAACGAAATCGCCCGCATTATCAAATACCAACTCAAGCTTTAAGTCATGCTTCAGATCAAACTCAACACCTCAACAGATATCTCTTCAAGCGTCAAATGGGACGCGCTGAGCTGGGTTAGCGTTCTTACGAAAGAAGTCGATCGGCTCGACTTCACGATTCTCAAAACGCCGTCAAAAACGGTTCCTATAATTGGCGACACGATCGAGCTTTTTGAGGACGGAATAAAACTTTACGGTGGAATAGTCGTTGAGAAGATGGAAAAAATATTCGGTGGGCTTTTAATCGGCTATGAACTCAAATGCAAAGACTGGAGCGCAAAGTTGGACGGCAAGCTCGTGGTTAAAAACTACGCAGCCCCTTCCGGAGGAGCTGCTACCTATAGTCCTTCGCAAATTTGCAAAGATATTATAAATCTTTTCGTTTCTGCGTCGCTTGGCTTCACTACAAACAATGTGAAGACCGCGACATTCAACATCGCAAGTATCAAATTTAATTATGAACAAGTGAGCCGTGCCATTACCCAGCTTGCCGACCAAATCGGGTGGGATTGGTATGTGGATCCCGACAAAGATATTCACTTCTTTGACGAGGAAACGGCGGTCGCTCCTTTCAATCTTGATGATACAACCGGAAATTACGAATGGGCGACGCTCGAGATCAATCAAAACATCGTCAATTTAAAAAACTATATTTTTGTACGCGGATCTGAATATAAGAAAACGATTGCCGAGGCGAATGCGGTCGACGTTTATCAAACAAACGGAACGCAAGCGACGTTTCCGCTGGCTTATAAGTACGACAACATCACAGTGAAGCTCGCCGGGACAGTGCAGACAATCGGAACAGATCAGCAGAGCGACCCATCAAGCGTTCAAATTCTCTATAACTTCAACGAGAAATTTATCAAATTTACGACGACTCCCGGGTCCGGTCAGACAGTAAAGATTTATGGCGATGCTTACATTCCCATTATTGCTGCTGTGCGAGATCAGATATCGATTGCGACATACGGTGAATTTCAGCAGGCAGTCATCGATAAAGGAATCACAAGCGTTTATGAAGCGCAAAGCCGAGCAAAGGCAGAGCTTAATAAATACGCCGCGACGGTCAATGAAGGCAGATTCAAAACGACGCAGAAAGGACTTCGAGTAGGCCAGCAAATTACAGTATCGAGCGCGATTCGGGGGATAGCCGCGAAAACTTTCAAAATCAATCGAATCAACGGCAAAGCGCGCGGCAGCGATCATATGGAATACGAAGCGTTCTTACTCGCTTCGGGAGAGATTACCTTCACCGATATCATGGTCGGCTTGCTGTCGAAAGATTTGCAGAACGTTGTAATTGCTTCAAATGAAGTTTTGCAGCGCTTGGATTTCTTCGATGAGTCAATTGCTTTGGTCGAAGCGATTACGAATTACAAACGAACACCACCTTATACATGGGGCATTGGAGGGTCGAACGACCTCGTTAGTCCGCGTGGTTGGGATTTTGGAACATGGCAATGAAAAACTTTGAAGCATTTAAATTATCCGGCCAAGTGAGAATCATCACTATCGACTCGAAAACCCGGAAGATAAAACGCTTAAGCGGCTGGTTTAAGAACCTCGTCGTTTCCGGGACAAACACTGGTCGAAATCTGATCGCGCAAAGGTTGGCGAGTGTGAACACGTACAGTCTCAATATCACGCATGCGGATATTGGCACTGGAACGAATACTCCCTCGAACAGCGACACCCAACTTCAAACTCCGTCTACTCGCGCATCCGTTACAAACCAGATCGTTTCGGGCAATGAGGTGACGATCCAGTTTTTCTTTCCCGATGCCTTGTTGCCAAACGGAACATACACAGAATTCGGCACATTCGTAGATGGATCGACCGGCTTGAGTACTGGCAAGCTTTTCAATCGCGCGCTGTTCGGGACGCAATACGTGAAGAACTCCGGCGAGGATACCACAATCGAGGTTTCGTTCACTATCAATTAAAGGTCAAAAAAATAAAAAATCATGAAATCAATAAAAGTAAACATAGGAGATAACGTGCTGGCCTCGCAATACAACGATCTGCGGAGCGATGCATACGGAGGCAGCTTCCTGTTTTCTCATCAGCAGACTTCGCCCGATCTTTCACTAAAAGTCGAGCCGGGCGTGTGTTATGTCGGAGCCACTA
>CAZEJX010000076.1:0-2984 GCA_964512715.1 uncultured Candidatus Saccharibacteria bacterium | reverse complement strand
CACCGCAAAGACCATACAGGGTTTTACAGGTAAGTGGCGAACGAACCATAATCTCTTGGACTTCGTCGGCTTTATCGAGCATATCCGCGGTGTTGCGATCAACCATCTCGCCGGCTGCGACTACTACTTTGCGACCAATTTTCACCTCTTCCGAAACAGTGCGAGAGAAGATGCGGTTTGCGAAATCCTTGCCTTCGATTTTCTTAATCACGAGGCCTTTCTTGGTCTTACAATCGTTCTCGCGAATCACGAGATCTTGAGATACGTCTACCAAGCGGCGGGTAAGGTAACCTGCCTGGGCGGTCTTCAAGGCCGTGTCGGTAGTACCCTTACGGGCGCCGTGCGAGGAAATGAAGTACTCGAGTACCGAGAGACCTTCTTTGAAGGAAGCCTTGATCGGCAGTTCGATTGTCTCACCTTTCGGATTCGAGACGGGTCCCTTCATACCCATGACCTGGGATTGCTGCGTCCAGGAACCGCGAGCGTTCGAGTCAACGATTTGATAGATCGGATTCTCCTTCGAAAGAACGGTGACCACGAGTTTATCGATCTGGGACTTAGTGCGGCTCCATACTTCGATAACGCGGGCGCGGCGTTCAGCATCCGTAAGTAAGCCCTCGTTGTACTGCTCGCTGATTTCAGCGACTTCTTTTTCAGCTTTTTGGATAAGCTCTTTCTTCTCGGCCGGAACCATGAGGTCCGCCGTCGCCATGGTAATACCGGAGCGCATGGCCATTTCGAAACCTAAGAGCTTCACGTTATTCAGAACCTCGCGCGCATCCTGCGTGCCATACGTCTCAAATACCGATTCAATGATCTTCGAGATCTTCTTCTTATTGAGCGTTTCGTTTACAAACGGCACGCGGCCATTTAAGGCGCGGTTAAAGATAATGCGGCCGAGGGTGGATTCCACATCGCCAATGCGAATCGGCTGGTGGAGCGTAATCACGCGCTCATCGTAAGCCATCGTAGCTTCATTGAAGTCTGCGAATGCCTTGCGCGCGGTTCCATCCGAAGTCTCGCGGGTAAGGTAATAGATACCCAAGACCGCGTCTTGCGTGAGACCAGCAATCAGTTCGCCGGTAGCCGGTTTCAGAAGGTTCTTTCCCGCATCCATGATCTCACGAGCTTCGCGCTGCGCATCCGTAGAGAGCGGCACGTGTACGGCCATCTGGTCACCGTCGAAGTCGGCATTGAATGCCACGCAAACGAGCGGCGGAATCTGGATAGCCAAACCTTCGATAAGCATCGGTTTAAAGGCCTGCACGGATAAGCGATGGAGCGTCGGGGCGCGGTTTAAGAGCACGCGGCGGTCCTGAATTACTTCTTCAAGAATCGCCCAGACCTCTTCCCCACCCTGCTCAATCATGCGGTTTGCAACTTTGATGTTGTGCACCAAGCCGCGCTTAATCATTTCGCCGATAACGAACGGACGGAAGAGTTCGAGCGCCATTTTCTTCGGCAAGCCGCACTGATCCAAGCGGAGCTTCGGACCAACCACGATCACGGAGCGGCCGGAGTAGTCGACACGCTTACCCAAGAGGTTTTGGCGGAAGCGACCCTGCTTACCCTTCAACATGTCTGCAAGGGAGCGGAGCGGGCGGCGCTGGGCGCTCATCTGCTGAGTACCAAAGCGGGCGGAGTTATCAATCAAGGCATCCACAGCTTCCTGAAGCATGCGCTTCTCGTTTTTCACGATGATTTCCGGCGCTTTGATTTCCAAGAGTTTCTTCAAACGATTGTTGCGGTTCAACACGCGGCGATAGAGATCGTTCAAATCGGAGGTCGCGAAGCGGCCACCATCGAGCGCCACCATCGGGCGGAGATCCGGCGGCAATACCGGCAGCTCAGTCATAATGAGCCACTCCGGACGCGAGCCGTTCTTCAACATGGAGCGCAAAATTTTCAAGCGGCGCAAGAGTTTCACTTCGTTTACCGGATTCTTCGCTTCCGCGAGATCTTTTTCGGCATTCGTAATCTCCTTGCGCATATTCATGCCGGAGAGAATTTTGCGAATGGCTTCCGCGCCCGTGCCGGCCTGGAACACATCGCCAAAGCGGCGGGAAAGCGAGATAAAATCATCTTCGCGGAGCACCGTGCCGGGGCGCATATCGGTTAAGATTTCTTTCAGCTGATTCGCAGAGGAGAGCAGCGTGTTGGTTGCCTCGCGGTTTTCAGCACCGACATCTTTGAGCTTCGTTTTCAATTCGCGATCAAGCTCGGCAAGCACATCTTTGCGCTTGGCCTCGTCTACTTCGGTCACAATGTAATCAACGTAGTAAATGACGCGCTCCAAGCGGGAAGACTGCACGTCCAAGAGAAGCGCCAACGGCGACGGCGCGGATTTGAAGAACCAAATATGGGTGACCGGCGCGGCAAGGGTAATGTGGCCCAAGCGCTCGCGGCGTACCGCCGAACGGGTAACTTCCACACCGCACTTGTCGCAGGTAACGCCCTTGTAGCGGATCTTGCGGTATTTGCCGCAGTAGCATTCGTAGTCTTTGGTTGGACCGAAGATGCGCTCAGAGAACAAGCCATCTTTTTCCGGACGCTGGGTGCGGTAGTTGATGGTTTCAGGCTTCAATACCTCACCATAAGACCACTTCAAAATATCATCGGGCGAAGCGATATTGATGCGGAGCGCTTCAAAATCATTCGCACTCTCCCCCTTGCCGGCTGATGCGGCGCTTCCCGCGGTTTGTGCCGCGCCGCCCTTCTGCATCATCTGGATATTCAAAGCAAGCGATTTCAATTCCGCAACGAGCACGTTAAAGGAAGCCGGAATGTTCGGCTCGCGAATCTCCTCGCCGCGAATGATGGATTCATACGCCGCGGAACGGCCCATAACGTCGTCGGATTTGATCGTAAGCATTTCCTGGAGCGTGTGGCGGGGGCCATAGACATCCCGTTTCCCAAATTCCCCTTCTTCCCAGCCGCTGCACCCCACACTCGCACGTTCCCCAACCGCCCCCCGCCGCTTTAAA
>CAZEJX010000075.1:0-3053 GCA_964512715.1 uncultured Candidatus Saccharibacteria bacterium | reverse complement strand
TGTGAACCGCTTTGTCCTAATTTCTCACGCAATCGGGCGCATCCGTGATTTCCCGCACCTCATGCGGCGCCTGCGCCATCTCGGCGATCCCGCCGGCGTTGTCCGTGATCGGGCCGAAGGAATCAATAGCCACAACGATACCGGCAACCGAAAGCATGGACGTCGCCGCAATTGCAATGCCGTACACACCTGCTAAGGCATATGCGCACCAGATACCCGCCGCGATAATAATGATCGGCAAGAATGTGGATTCCATACCTACCGAAATACCCATGATGATGTTTGTGCCATGACCGGAACGGGAAGCTTCGGCGATTGAGATGACCGGACGGAATTTCTTCGAGGTGTAGTAATCAGTCACGACCACCATGAGTCCGGTTACAACGAGACCAATAAGCGTAGCGCCGAATACCGCTGCCCAATTTGCCGCAAAGTACGCGGTCGAAGCCCAGTAGAACAATCCTGCAGAAATAATGAGCGAAGCAATGAGTCCTTTATAGAGAGCGCCCATGATACTCTTCGTCTTACCAAGACGCACGAAGAGTCCACCGATGATCGAAGCAACGATTGCAAGCGCGCCAAGTACCAACGGGAATGCCAACTGCGCGCCGGTAAGACCCTGCGCCACGCCGAGGAGCAACGCGGCAGTAAGCGTTACCGCATACGTTTCAAAAAGATCCGCTGCCATGCCGGCGCAGTCCCCTACCATGTCGCCGACATTATCGGCAATCACGCCCGGATTTCTCGGATCATCTTCGGGGATGCTTGCTTCTACTTTGCCCACCAAATCGGTTCCGACGTCTGCTGCCTTTGTAAAAATACCGCCACCCAAACGGGCAAACACCGAAATCAAGCTGGCGCCGAAGCCAAGACCGATGAGTGCCGCAACATTATGCGTCGCCACATAGAATCCGCCCACCGCCAGAAGTCCGAGTGCCACGACGAGATAACCCGTCACGGAGCCTGCCTGAAATGCCAGGGAAAGTGCCGCGCCGAGACCATGCTTCGCGGCCTCCGCCGTACGCGCGTTCGCGCGAGCAGCGACGTTCATACCAATGTAGCCCGCAAGTGCCGAAGCCACCGCGCCGACCAAAAAGCCCGTCGCGGTCATCCAACCAAGCGGCGTAAAACCGATAATGAGGAAAAGAATGAACGCCACGATACCGACCGCACGATACTGGCGATTTAAATACGCGGACGAGCCTTCCTGAATCGCGCGTGAGATGGCAACCATCTCCGCATTGCCCTGCGGCTTTTTACGAAGCCAGGCGATAATACCGATGCTCCACACGACCGCGAGCGCGACTGATCCGAAAATTAAGTAATTCATGTTTTAAGATTTTTGGTATGAGGTTCCAGTTCTGAGGATCTTCTCAGGCTTCTCTCTATATTACGTACCGGATTCTTCTGCTTCTTCCGCAGACCCTTCCCCTTCCGCCGCGCTCGCCACACCGCCTTCCTGAGTTGCTTCCGGATTGGCTTCGGAACGGATATCTATTTTCCAACCGGTGAGCTGTGCGGCCATGCGCACATTCTGGCCTCCGCGGCCGATCGCGAGAGAAAGCTGATCCTCTGGAACAAAGACGCGGCACTCATGCTTCGGCAAAATTTCCACGCGCTCCACGCGCGCCGGTGACAATGCATTTGCAATGAAATCGGAAGGCTCCTCTGCCCACTCGATGATATCGATTTTCTCGTTACCGAGTTCGTTATTCACCGCCATCACGCGCGTTCCTCGCTGGCCGACACACGCGCCAATAGGATCCACGCCTTCGGCGTTTGAAGCGACCGCAATTTTGGTACGACTACCCGGTTCGCGAGTGATTGCCTTGATCTCGACGGTACCATCCGAAAGCTCCGGCACTTCCAATTCAAAAAGCTTTCCGACAAAGCGCGGATGCGCCCGTGAAAGGATGATGCCCGGCAAGCGCGTATCTTCCTGAACCGCAAGCACATAGAAACGCAACCGTTCGCCTTGGCGATAGCGTTCTCCCGGAATTGATTCGCTCGCGAACATCACACCGACGGCGCGACCGAAATCAACGTACACATGTCCACGCTCAAAACGCTGCACGACGCCGGAAACGATCTCCCCTTCTCTGCCCCGCCATTCATTCAAAATGGAATCGCGTTCAGACTCGCGCAATTTCTGGAGTACAGTTTGTTTCGCGATTTGCGCGGCGATGCGGCCGAAATCCTCGTGGGGCTCAAGCTCGAATATAATTTCCTCACCAAGCTCTGCGTCTTTTTTTATCTCGCGCGCTTCAGAAAGAAGAATGTGCTTCTCCGGGTTGTAGCGCGGCAGCTGTCCTTCCTCCAATACCTCCTGCTCCTCACGACGGAATGCCGGCCGCTCCTCCGGTTTCACTTCCGCCTCTGCTTTTTCGGCTTCGATCTCTTCTTCGGTAGGCATGCGAACCGTCGTCTCATCAACTACGGTCTTCACGCGTGAGAATTTTGTTTCACCTGTTTTCCAATCCATCTTCGCGCGCACAACTTCTCCGCGAGTACCATATTCGCGTTTGTACGCGGCAGCGAGCGAGGACTCGATCGCTTCAATGACTTGCTCTGCCTGCAAACCTTTTTCTTCGGCAACCTGCTTGGCGGCCTTCAGAATATCTTTAACGTTAAACATGTAATGTATTTAATTGTTATGTAGTTTTACTATCTGTCCTCTGTAATTAAATGGAGGAGGGACCTTTTATAAAACGAGAACCGCTCCTAAGGAGCGGTCTTACAATCTCAGATTACCTGATTGCGGGCGGCTGTCAAGAATAGCGCAGGTGATCGCCACAGGAATTCCTATGGCTCCAACGATAACCGTGAGGAGGCGCCCGAAGAAAAGTTCTCCGAAGACCCCACATACAAAAATCACCAGGAACCAAACTGTTGTCCGATGCGACATGATTATCCCCTCACGAGAACTTTGATCAGAATAGCACTTTAAAAGTGCTTTACAAATTTTCGTAATGCCTAATGTGAATCTTTTCACCAGATTGGCAATTATCTATAGAGATTGCTAATGCATCTATTCTCCAGCCCCGAGATTCGTT
>CAZEJX010000074.1:0-3119 GCA_964512715.1 uncultured Candidatus Saccharibacteria bacterium | reverse complement strand
TGTTTTAAATCATCGCAAGCATATTGATCGCTTCGTGCATATCTCAACGAGCGAGGTTTACGGCACGGCTGAGTCAAAGAAGATGAGCGAAACCCATCCGTTGAATCCGATGAGTCCGTATGCTGCCGCGAAAGCGGGCGCGGACCGCTTGGTGTATTCCTATGTCGCCACCTACAAACTTCCGGCGACGATCATTCGCCCGTTCAATATGTACGGGCCAAACCAGCACCTCGAGAAACTCATTCCTCGTTTCGTTACCAGTCGTCTTTTGAATGAGCCGATGACCATCCATGGTGAAGGCACGTCGAGCCGCGACTTCACCTACGTCGAGGATCTTGCGCGCGCCATTGACCTTGTCATCCATGCGCCGCTCAAGAAAGTCGCAGGCGAAGTATTCAACGTCGGCGCCGATAAGAGCTATTCGGTAAATGAAATCGCCTCGCTCATTATTAAAAAGATGGATAAGTCCAAGGAGCAGAAGATGAAGCATACCGAATTTGCCCTGAACGTGGGCGATCGCCCCGGTCAGGTATTCCGCCACACTGCCGATTCCTCGAAGATTCGTCGGGTGTTAGGCTGGAAACCGCGAGTCAGTATGGAAGAAGGTTTAACCCGCACGATAGAATGGTATACCACGAACGGCGACTGGTGGCGCGATAAGCTCTGGATGCGCCATGTGCCGATCGAGACCGAGGGTGGCAAAGTGGAAATGCACTAACCGATCATGAGCGACAACACTCTTATTGCCAAGAAAAAATTTACTCCGGGTACTGACTGGGTGTGGTATGCGCCGAATACCAAAGACGCTTTTGGCGATCCAGAGATCGAAGCAGTGCATGCTTGTCTCAAAAATGGTTGGCTCACCACTGGCAAAATTACTACTGAATTCGAAAACCGTATCGCGCGACTCTTTGGCAAAAAGTACGGCCTGTTTGTTAACTCCGGATCATCCGCGAATCTTATCGCCCTTACCGCCTATCATTTTCCGAAAGGCTCAGAGGTAATCACTGCCGCATGCAATTTCAATACCACGGTCGCGCCGATCGTGCAGACCGGACTCGTCCCCGTCGTGATTGATGTGAAAGAAGGGGAGTATGTTCTGGACCCGGCGGATCTCGAGAAAGCGCGTTCCAAAAAAACGGTTGCCGTCATCGCGCCGCATCTTATCGGTAACTTCGTGGCTATGGAAACAATCCGGGTATTTTGCAAAAAACATAAGCTGGTTTTTATTGAAGACAGCTGCGACACGATTGGGGGACGCTATCATGGTAAACCGTCTGGCGCCTGGAGCGATGTTGCGACGACGAGCTTTTACGCGTCGCATATCATCACGACTGGCGGCGCTGGCGGCATGATCATGACGAGCGATAAAAAGCTTCGCGAACGGATGCGCGTAATTCGCGATTGGGGCCGGGGCATCTCGCGACATGATGAAAAGATTCGTTCTCGCCTCGCCACGTTTTCGATCGACGGCAAATCGTATGACAGCGCGTTCGTTTTCGTGGAGCGCGGTTTTAATATGCGTCCAACCGAGATGCAGTCCGCTTTTGGCTTGAAACAACTCGAGCGTCTCGCTGGCTTCGTCGGGCGTCGCAATCGTAATTTCAATCATTTGTACTCGTTTTTCGGAAAATATCCGCAATGGTTCATTCTTCCAAAAACCGCGTCAAAGAGTGAGGTGAACTGGCTAGCATTTCCGCTCACGATCAAAAAAGGAGCGCCGTTTACTCGTAATGAGCTCGTGCGTTTCCTCGAGGATCATAAGATTCAGACCCGTCCGCTTTTCTCGGGAAACATTTTGAAGCATCCCGCGTATCAAAACATCGGCATTCGCAAAGTGGGTGATCTCAAGAACTCTAACCTCATCCTCAATAACGCCTTCTTGATCGGTGCTCACCACGGTCTTACCGACGCGATGGTAGGTTACGTCACGGCTACGTTCGAAGACTTCTTCAAGAAATACAAAAAGAATGGCTAACGTCCTCGTGACGGGCGGCACCGGGTTTATCGGCGCGAATATGATTCACGCGCTTTTGAAACGGGGCGACACCGTGCATTGCCCCATCCGTCCGGCATCAGATTTGAAACGGCTTCAGGACGTGCGGGATAGTATTATCTTTCACACCGTTGACCTTTCCTCGCCGGAAGACGTCGCGAAGCTTTTTAAAGAAAGCCAGCCAGCGATTGTTTTTCATTTTGCCGCCGCGGGCGCCAATCCCTCGGCAATACCATCAGAGCGAGATATGGTACTCGGCAACGTTCTTATTACTATGAATATCGCGAACGCGGCGCTTACGACGGGCGCTACCTTTATAAATACGGGGAGCAGTTCGGAGTATGGCCGAAAGAACCATCCCATGATGGAAGACGAACGTTTGGAGCCGAATAATCTCTATGGCGTTTGTAAGGCTGCCGGCACGCTCTACACACAACACCTGGCCCGGGAAAAAGGAGCTCAGGCGGCGACGCTGCGTATTTTTTCCGCCTATGGCTACTACGAAGAAGATTATCGTTTAATGCCAAAAATCGTAAAAGCAGCGCTTGCCGGAGAGCCATTCACTGCTGTTTCCAAAACGGCAGTGCGCGACTTCGTATTTATCGAAGATGTTATTGACGCCTATCTTGCCGCTGCCGAGAAAATAGATACAATCACAGGAATGGTTCTGAATCTTGGCACGGGTATCCAGTCTACGATAGAAGAAGTGGTCGCCGCCGCAGGAAAGGCTACGGGGAAGAAAATCCAAGCGACCTATGGTACGATACCTCCGAAGCAGCTTGAGCCAACCCATTGGGTCGCGGATATGTCTCTAACAGCCGGGGCTTTGGGATGGAAGGCTCGATACTCCTTGGAAGATGGGCTCACGAAATACGCCGCTTGGTACGCTGCCAATAACTCGTAATATGAACGCCGAAGAAATCAAAAGCATCGCGAAGAAAATTCGAATTGCCGTCCTCAATATGGCCGTGCCGGTCCGAGCCGCGCATATTGGCAGCAGCCTTTCCGCGGCGGATGTTCTCGCGACGCTCTACTTTGATGTTTTGCGCGTTGATCCCAAGAATCCCACCGATCCGGAGCGGGACATTTTCATTTTAAGCAAAGGACACGCGGGCGCGGGGCT
>CAZEJX010000073.1:0-3120 GCA_964512715.1 uncultured Candidatus Saccharibacteria bacterium | reverse complement strand
GGCGGTCGTGAGAATCATTTCGTCTTTACCGCGGGATACGCCCACCCACTTCAGAAGATCGCCTTTCTGCAAATTAATAGCGATGATGCCGGTGCGGCGGATATTCGAGAATTGCTCCAACGTCGTCTTCTTGATCACGCCTTTTTCGGTAACCATGACCAAGTACATTTCTTGCTTGGCTTCCTTCGCGGAGTAACTCACGATCGCGGAAATATTTTCACCCGGCGTAAGCTCCAAGAAGTTCTGGATGGCGCGGCCTTTCGCAGTGCGCGAGCCTACAGGAATTTCGTAAACCTTGGTCTGGAACGTGCGCCCCTTATCGGTAAAGAAGAGAATGTCATTGTGCGTATTGGCACGCAAGGATTGTTCGATAAAATCTTCCTCTCCCACCGCGGAACCAATGAGTCCCTTGCCACCACGATGCTGAGCGGAGAACGTGTCCGGCGACATGCGCTTCACATACCCACCGGCAGAAAGCGTGATGATTGCTTCTTCTTCCGGAATCAGGTCTTCCTCGCGGAATTCGCCAATAGCCGTGGGCACGACTTGAGTGCGCCGCGCATCGCCGTGGCGTTCCTTGAGTTCCTTAATCTCATCGGTCACCTGCTTCAAAATTTTTGCCGGGCTCTTCAAGAGCGCCTGGAGCGCGGCGATAAGCGCGTGCTTCTCTTTGAGTTCGTCTTCGATTTTCTCGCGTTCCAAATTCGCGAGGGTCTGCAAGCGCATTTCCAAAATCGCATTCGCCTGGATTTCCGTGAACTTAAACTGCTTGATCAAGTTCGTACGCGCATCGTCTTTATCCTTGGATTTCTTGATGGTCGCGATCACCTTGTCGATCTGCGAGAGCGCCTTGGACAATCCTTCTAAAATATGCGCGCGCTCCTCGGCTTTCTTAAGGTCGAATTCAGCCCGGCGACGCACCACGATTTTGCGCCACTCGATGTACTCGGCAAGAATCTCTTTGAGCGACAAGAGTCGCGGCTCAACAGAGTTCACGAGTGCAATCATATTAAAGTGGAAATCCTTCTGAAGATTCGTGTGCTTGAAAAGCTGGTTCAGTACTTTTTGCGGCGGCGCGTCATTTTTAAGCTCAATCACAATGCGCAACCCCTCACGGTCTGATTCATCCCGGATGTCGCGAATACCCTCGATCTTTTTATCGGTCACGAGAATTGCCATCTCCTTGATGAGCTCCGCTTTGTTCACCTGGTAAGGAATTTCTGTTATCACAATGTCGAACTGTCCCTTCTTGCGCTCGGTAATATCGGTTTTCGCGCGCATGGTCACGCCGCCCTTGCCGGTAACGTAGGCTTCTTTGATCGCCTTCTTATCAAAAATAATGCCACCAGTCGGGAAATCCGGTCCCTTTACGAATTCCAAAAGGTCTTCGGAAGTCGCCTTGGGATCCTCGGCAAGGTGAAGAATGGCATCCACAATCTCACCCAAGTTGTGGGGCGGAATGGAAGTCGCCATACCGACCGCAATGCCCATCGAACCGTTCAAGAGCAGATTCGGCAAACGCGCCGGAAGCACGCGCGGCTCGTCGCGCGTCGCGTCATAGTTCGGACTCCACTGCACCGTCTCTTTCTCGATATCCTCGAGCATCTCGTCCGAAATCTTCGCAAGCTTTGCTTCGGTATAACGCATGGCTGCGGCAGCGTCGCCGTCAATCGAACCGAAGTTACCCTGGCCGTGAATCAAGGGATAGCGCAAAGAGAATTCCTGCGCCATACGGACCATGGCGTCATAAATTGCTGCATCACCGTGCGGGTGGTAACGACCCATCGCGTCCGCCACCGGAACTGCGGATTTGCGGTGCTTGCCCTGAGCCGTAATATTGTCCTCCCACATTGTCCAGAGAATTCTGCGGTGTACCGGTTTCAAACCGTCCCGCACATCCGGCAGCGCGCGTGAAACGATCGTAGAAATCGCGTATTCCAAATAGGATTGGCTGAGCTCTGAAGTAATTTCTCGTTTTTCGATATTAGACATAGGGTCTCTTCTCTACTTATTAAAGATATGGAACATCGACGCCAGTCCGGAACGCTGCGGTGCGGGATGAGGATTTTCGGCAGTTCCCGGCGGAGCGATAGCTACCATAGAAGGAAATGCCATGAGCCAAATCGTGAACACAATCGCAAAAAGAATCGCAGAGATAATCCAAACCCAGCGGGCTTTGATATGATGCGGCGAATTTTGCAATTTATGAAGCATGACAGTATTAGGCCTTGGGTGAGAGAATCACAAGTTTCATCGCTTCCGGCGTGAGATCTTTTTTCTTGAAGGTAAAGCGATCCTCTTCCGAGGCGCTCTGACCGAGCTCTTTCGCGAACGCCTTGAGACTCTTCTCATTATAGAGGGCGGGAATGACGACCGCTGGCTCAAGTTGGCGGGTAAGCGTACCTGCCGCACCCGGCTCAAGGTAATGATCCTCCTCAACCGGAACAATGAGCACATCCGGCTCCCCCATCTTTTCAAGAACATCGCCCGGGGGCATATTCGCAATCGATCCGAGGATTGCAACCGTAATATCCTCCCAGGTTACTTTGTACGCCGTCTTCACGAGCTTCGCGGTGGACTCCTCTTTGATTTCAACGCCTTCAATTTCAATGCCTTTTACTTCGTACTCGCCTGCAAATGAAACGACGCCCGGATCGGAAGCGATTTCGTCGGGGTTAATGGTAGTACGTAAAACTACATCCGCCTTGAGGCGATTGCCGGAAGGATCTACAAGAAGCGAAGTCTCGCCGCTTTGCAATCGAAACGCGCCCTCTCCAAGATAGGTAATCACCATGTGGTCTAAATTTTAGCAGAATTTTTAAGCCTATTCAATCAAAGAAGAAGGAGAGCTTCCCTTACTTTCGTGCCATTCTGAAGCAAAGTCGAAGAGTCTTCTCTTCGACTACGAATATACGTTATTTGCATTTATACAATTTATATTGTATAATATAGTCAGTAAATTGACTCTCTGAGAGGAGTAAGCTGATGCTTAATCTTAATAAGGACTACGTGGCCTGGTTGGTCAAGAAGCACCAACTCCGAGAGGCTGATGCCGAGGAATTTCTGAAAAATACGGCTGTCCTCCGGGATCATGACAACGATAACTGCCTCGGCGGGCAA
>CAZEJX010000072.1:0-3289 GCA_964512715.1 uncultured Candidatus Saccharibacteria bacterium | reverse complement strand
GAACAGTGGTTCAAGACAGAAGTAGTTCGATAAACTTACATGACAAAATCTAAAAAGAACAAAAAGCAATTCTACATTTCAGCAGAACGTCTCGCAGAACTTCAACGTGCCACGATTATTGCTTCCACCGGTTCAACATTGCGCCTGTCTGGTTCGAAAGTTACTAACGAGCAAGTTGAGGAAATTTTACGAAAACTTGAAAACAAAATATGAGTACTAACCCATTCCCAGAACTAGAAAAGTCGGAGTGGGATGCGGCACACGAAGGCGCTGCACCTCACGGCATGAAAGGTCTGACCCGTGCAATGCAACTTATGACGACAGGCATCGCGAATACCCGAAGCCAGATTGGAACGCAAGTAGGTTACTTAACTCACCGCATCGAAGATCTAAATAAGCGACTCGATGATTTCAATAAATCTTCCGAGAAACTTACCGAAAAGGCACTTGGGTTAACCAAATGGATAATGATCGCGACAGTTATATCCTCGGTGGCCACAGCAGTGTTGGCTATAGACGTAATTATTAGGTGGTTTAAATAATCGTACATAGAACATATAGCCGAAAGTACGCGATTATACACGCAAATTAGTAAACCTTTTGAGCAAACATAGGAATCTCAAACAAATCTGGTCTTTCTTGGTAAATTCGTCTCAGTTTTCGTATAATCTTATCAACGTTGCTGTAGCTAAACCGTTCTCTTTGTTCAAAGTTGCGCCAACCATCACCGCCCCGAACCAGAAAAAATTCCGCACAAGGTATGTGCGGAATTTTTACGGTTCGGGGCTGTCCCGCACTGAGCTTCGCGTAGCTACGGCGTGACGCAGTCCGGCGTTGGCAGGACGACATAACCAGAGGTGTGAGATAATAGAGAAATGTCGATCTTTACGCCTCAGATACTTCTGGCGTTCAACTACCTCAAATATCCGCTCATCTTTTTGGGCGCTTTGGTTGAAGGACCCATGCTCATGGTCACCTTGGGATTCTTACTCCATACCGGTTTTTTCAGTTTTTGGCCTCTCTTCACCGCGCTCGTGCTCGGCGACCTCGCAGGCGACGTAGGATGGTACTACATCGGATATTTTTTCGCTGAACCGGTCTTACGCAAAAATGGTAAGTTTTTAAGCGTCACTCCCGAAACTTTTGGAAAGATCAAAACCGTCTTTCAACGCCATCATATTTGGATTCTCTTCTTTTCGAAAATCACTTTGGGATTGGGCATGGCACTCGGCACCCTCATCACCGCGGGCGCTTCACGAGTACCCTTTCGCTCCTATCTTCTTATGAACGGTTTGGGTGAGCTCTTTTTCGTCGGCACGATGCTTACCTTGGGTTATTTCTTTGGACATCTTACTCACTCTTTCGCGCTCGGGTTTAAGATTGTTTCCCTTGCGGGAGCGATCGGTTTTGCTCTCCTCGCACTGTATGGATTTTCTCGCTATGCCAGGAGTAGAATGTTCTCGCAATGATTTCTTTTATTATTCCAACCTTAAACGAAGAGAAAATCATCGGCCAAACCGTGCGGCAATTCACGGCGTATGCTTCTCAGCATGAAGTTATTGTCTCGGATGGTGGGAGTCGAGATGCCACTTCAAAGATCGCGGAGTCCGCGGGAGCACGCGTTGTTCGCCATACTCGCGAAGAGCGGCAAACTATCGCGGCGGGGCGAAACGCGGGTGCAACAGGAGCACAAGGCGAATTCTTGGTCTTTATTGACGCGGACGTCAGCATTCCTCATCCCGATGCGTTTTTCAAGAAAACACTTGCCGATTTTCATGCTGATCCGAAGCTCTTCGGACTTACGGTCTTCGTGAACGTCTTGCCGGAACTTGAAACATTGAGTGATAAGATATTTTTCGGTTTTTTCAACTATCTCTATGTCGTTTTAAATAACGTTTTCCACGTAGGCGGCTCGCCGGGAGAATTTCAAATGATCCGCGCGGACGCTTTTCGTGAACTCCACGGCTTCAACGAACTCCTCGTGACTGGCGAGGATCACGACATGTTCCGCCGTCTTGCTCGGATTGGCCGAACGCGATTTGAAACAACACTCACGGTTTATCACCCCGGACGGAGACCTCACGCGATTGGCTGGCCAAAACTTCTTTGGATCTATACCACCAATACCCTAGCCACGCTCTTCTTTAAAAAAGCACTCGTAAAAACGTGGGAAGAAATCCGCTAATGTCTATCTCCGTTATTATTCCCGCATATAATGAGGAGCAATATATCGCTCATTGCATCGAGAGCGTGCTCGCGAATAACTCCGATGAGCTTCTCGAGATTATCGTTGTTGATAATGCTTCGACAGATCGTACGGCGAAAATCGCGGGGGCATTCCCAAAAGTGAACGTGGTGCGTGAGGAGGTAAAAGGACTGGTCAAAGCTCGAGCGCGAGGCGCGGCGGAAGCACAAGGCGCGATTCTTTGCTATGTGGATGCTGATAGCTATGTACCCACTGACTGGCTTTCCCGGGTCTCTACTGAATTTACTAAAGCAGACGTAGTGTGCGTGAGCGGACCTTTCTTCTATGATTCTCTTTCTTCCTTCGAGACGATCTTGGTATGGCTCTACTGGTATCTCCTCGCGGTACCAATCTCTTGGATCTTAGGCTATATGGCGACGGGAACGAATCTCAATATCCGTAAAACCGCGCTTCAACACATCGGTGGATTCGATACCTCAATCGCCTTTTACGGCGAGGATACGAATATCGCCCGCCGTTTAAACAAGGTGGGCCGCGTGCGATTCGTTCCTTCGCTTATTGTTCATACCTCCGGGCGACGTGCGGAAAAAGAAGGCCTCATCGGGATGACTATCGTGTACGTTATCAATTTTCTGTCACAAGTGTTTCGCGGACGATCGCGCCCGGCGGAATACCAAGATATTCGTTAACGTGCTATCGTAATTTCAAGTATGAGTATTTTGCGCAATAAGAGATTTCTATCCGCCTTGGTGACCAGCATCATCTTGCTCATTGCCTCGTTTGCCGTGGGCTACTACGCGGGCACCTATGCGACCGAGCGGGAATCAAACCCAGTTACGGATGTCATTTTGAGCAATACCAACGTCCATGACGTGGATGGTATCTTTATTTACGGCTCTATATTCTTTTGGGTTGGTGTAGCCATCCTACTCCTCAGGGATCTTCGTCTTGCCCCACTAACACTGAAGGGTATTTCCGTGTTCGTGCTTATTCGTTCCTTCTTTATCAGCCTGACTCACATCGGTCCTTTTCCAGAACGTCTGTCCATTCCTTCCAACTTTATAATTAATAAATTTACTTTTT
>CAZEJX010000071.1:0-3519 GCA_964512715.1 uncultured Candidatus Saccharibacteria bacterium | reverse complement strand
TACGCGATATCTTTCGATCGCCAGGCTCTGCATCATTTTGATGCAACAGAGCTTATCCGCGAAGGCGATAATCGCTTCAGAGCGAAAGTGAAACGCAATTGGAAGCGTCGAGTCTAGCCCGCCCATTGGCAGGCAGGCTCGGCGCTTTTTATGTTTCGCGCGTGGCAACTTTTTCGTACCTGCCTTTGGGCGTTACCCAGAAACCGAGACGATACTTTCCACCGACAAGGAGGCGAGTCTGCGCTTCAATGGCAGGAATCGAACCGAAAATAATAAGCGTGATCGGTACGAGTATCCACTCCAGAAGATACCCCAAAAAACGCACACCGCGGCGCTCGCTCGTTTTTGGCAAAAGCAGCAAGGTAAGTACTGCGGAAGCAGCGATGCCCAGCGTAGAGATGCCGACAATCAAGCGTGTTACTCGCGGCAAGCTGAACGAGAGATAGGAGTGGCTAAAATCGCCCGCACCAATCAAAGTGGGCAGCCAACCTAAAGCGAAAATCATAAGCGTATTCGTCGCCCAGGAGTGATAGCCCTCGACCGAGATAAATCCCCAATACCATTTTTTCTTCCAGTCGATGCGAGGATTCTGGCGGAAGCCTTCCAGCATGTAGGGGACATTTTCAGCACCCCAAGCCCAGCGGCGATGTTGTTTATAGAGACTTTTCATAGTGCCCCAGAACGTAGGCATTACATTCGCATCCATGGAGACCGGGTATTCCATCGGCACTACTCGGAAGTTGCCGTCATAGCGCAGGTAGCCCTGCCAGAATACGTGGCTGTCTTCAGAGACCACATTGGTATCCCAAAATCCCATGTCCACAAGCGCTTTAAAGGGAACCGACTGCGACGAAAACGACGTGAGCCGTTCCGGTCGTGCCTGCTGCATCATTTGCCAAAAGGTGGTGCAGAAAGCTACTACGCGCGCCAGTGCGGGCGCTTCATAAATATTATTAATAAAGAGGGGAATGGGTTGGTAGATCGCGTGCAGCGGATCTTCCTCGGTCAAAAAGAGATAGGTGAGTCGGCTGAAATAATCCGGATAGTTCTGGGTATCGATATCAAATACGGAAACAAGAATTTGCTCATGCGGAATGCCAAGCGGGTCAATGAGCTCACGCTTTGCCTGCGCCGCGGCCCATGCTTCATTCGCACCTTTGCCGGCAAGCTCACCGGGAAGATCCGCGGGGTGAGTAGTCGTGAGAAATTTTCCAAACACATCTTTAAAATCCGCCTCAATGCGCCGCGCGGTTTCCTGTGCCTCATCTCCGGCGCGCCCCTCCGTTGCAAGCACCACGATGAATTTATCTTTCGGGTAATTCACCTTCGCGAGCGACGCAAAACTTTCCTTCACGACTTCGTAGGGCTCCTTATACATAGGGAAGATGACTACATGGTAAATATTCTCCCAATGATGCAGCTTATCAAGCCAATTGATATTCATATTCTCGCGCATGTGCTTGAAGGTAACGCGCAAATGCAAGGAGAGATAGACCGTTTTCAAGAGCCAATAAATATCGAAGAGGATAATAAAGATAGCGATTGCGGCTGGGTAGGCCCACGACAAAACGACCATCGCAATGAGCGTGGTCCAGGTAAGGATTCCCGGCAGGGTTTCAAAAAAGCGATACATAAGCAAATAGAAACTAATCAAAACAGCGGAAAACCGCAAGCTCTCACTGCCCACGGCTCACTTGCCCTAACAGCCAACCGTGCTCGTTGCAAGGGATCCGTTCGAATTAATATAGAGGCGATAGCAATTTGCCCCACCTTTTAACACTACACCTTGGCCGGCAGTATCGAGTTCTATATCACCCCCGGAGACCTGGAGGGTCGAACTTGGCGAGGAGACGCCAATACCCACTTTGGAGCCGGAGAAATAAATCGTGTTATTAATTGAGCGCCAATCTCCCGCGGAAGCGCCCAAGCCATAGGTATTACCCGAAGCGGGGATAATATTTGAATCAAACGTCGCCGCGGCAACGCGCGTTACGGACGTATTGATTGCTTCCGTGAATGCCTGTCTCGCGTTCAGGGTGTTGTACTGCATCGTAAACGCCACAGCGACACTATCGTGCCCGGGTGCGTTGGTTCGCCGGGTGAAGATGAGATTCGGAACATTTACCTTAGAGCTCGTGAGATTCGATACCGCTCCACCAGCTTTCTCAAGAGTAACGGTGCTGCTTGAGAGGAGCGAGATGATGACAGGATCTTCAGCGGCGGATGGCATACGCAATTTCAAAGAAGAGGTCGCAGTGTCCGCCGTGATCTCCACCGCGCTCGATCGCTCTATATAATACTGAATGGTCTGGATGAGGAATTGGCTCTGACTCGCGACTTCAGCGGATGAACTGCCGCGTACCGCTATTTGAGAGATACCCACGAATATGGTCGTGAAGCTAATGATAACTAAGACGAAGATCGCGGTGAAAATGAGAATTTCGATAAGCGTGAAGCCTTCGCGTCGAGTAAGCTGTGGGCAGTGGGCAGTGGGCAGTTTCATTCTTATAGTATACCTCATCGGTACTTCGTATTTGATAGAATTATCGTATGGATATCTTTCTTCTCTACAGCGGTTACGCGCTCGCTTTGTTTCGCGCAATGGTGGGTGTACTGCTTCTCGTGCACGGCATTCCCAAGTTGAAAAACTGGAAGCAATCAACGGATTGGTTTCAAAGCGTTGGCTTTAAGCCAGGATGGTTTTGGGGGACCGTAGCCGGAGTGCTCGAAACTTTCGGCGGACTCTTTATAATCGACGGTTGGTTCCTACGAATCCTCGCCGTTCTTTTCATCGGAGAATTCGCCGTAATTATTATCTGGAAGATCTTCCGGCGGGTGCCGTTCAAAGGGGATAACGGTTGGGAGCTCGATTATCTTATCTTGGGCGCAATGCTCATCTTATTAACTTTTGGGAAAAGCGGATTTTAGTATAATAAAATGATGGTGATAAGCCGCACTCAGCTCTTTGTATTTCTGGCAATTGCTCTGCTTATTGTAGTCTTTGCCATAGGCATCACCTGGAAATTTTCCCGCAAGGTGCAGACTCTGCCGAGCAGCGTCGCCGTAGAAGGTAATGCCACTTTTGAAACACCAAAATCAAAAACTGTTCTTCCTGTGCCGCAAGGAGTGGTAGTGCCGGAAAAAGATTCAGGCGTTCAAGCGAATATCGCAAAGCCGGAGACAGTTGTTCCCCAGGCAGCGGGAGTAGATGAGAAATACCGCACGTTCGACATTCAGGTAAACGGTGACAAATTCATACCTGATACGGTTATAATAAATAAAGGCGATATTGCTCACATTAATTTTCTCGCGATAGATAAAAACTACGATTTCAAGCAGCCCGACACCGGCTTTGCGGGACCACTCCCTAAGGGTCAGAAAAAAGTGCTTGAAGGTCAATTCAACGCCTCCGGTAAATTCATTCTCTATTGTGAATCCTGCGGTGGCCTTGACAAAGGCCCCATCGCCAACATCATCGTCGTATCAAAAGATTAAAATAATACTAATCATCGCAAAACA
>CAZEJX010000070.1:0-3701 GCA_964512715.1 uncultured Candidatus Saccharibacteria bacterium | reverse complement strand
CCGAAGCCGGCGAAGAAACCGCTCGCGCCCTTGCTACTTCGATAAGTTTGTCATCCTCTGGCTTGACCAGAGGATCCAGCTTACATAGCCTTATCCAAATTTTTTCCAAGCTCTCTCTCGGCAATCTTCAGCAAGTTCCTGATATCGGTCCGAAAGTCGCGGAGAGTATTTATGAATGGTTCCATACCAAGCACAACATTCACCTCATAGAGAAACTCGCCAAAAATGGAGTTGAGGTAGAGAGCGACAAGAAAAAAGCGACAAGCAATAAATTTGCAGGGCAAACATTTGTTTTGACAGGCACTCTGGAGTCAATGTCGCGCGATGAAGCCAAGGAGAAAATTCGCGCCTTGGGCGGTGAGATTTCCGAGTCCGTCAGCAAGAAGACCGATTATGTTGTTGTCGGCGCCGAGCCGGGGTCCAAATATGACAAAGCGAAGAAGTTGGGAGTCGAGATTCTGGATGAGAAAGAATTTTCAATGCTCCTAGAATAAGTTGCGCCCCAACGCAATGCTTGCGTTGGGGCGTTAAAGCTACTTGGGCTTGGATGGAGTGGCGATTGCTTCGAATCGCTTTTCCCAGTCATGGAGAGCTCGCGAACTTTGCTTTTGGAGGTTCTTGAGATGCGTGATGATCTCGCGAGCCTGTTTTGCAGTAACGTCGCCGTCTTCGAACTTGTCAAGCAAGCTCCGCATGGACGCTGCGTTCTTTTGGCTGATCGATTTGTAATTGAAGGTCAATTGCCGATGGAGATCTTGAACACCATTCTTGTGCTTGCGCCGACGCCCGGAAAGAACCTCTTTGAGTTTTTCGGCTTCGACATCATATTGCTCTGCCGCCTTGCTGACGGTGAGCCCTCCGTCTGTCACGGCCGCTGCAGCTTGCTGAATCTTTTGACGGTTCATACGGGATTTGACTTCGGTCGCATATTTTCGAGCAAGGCCCGCAGGCATATTGAGCAGTTCGCCGATGCGTTTCATGCTCTCTTTTCTTTCGAGAAGAAGCATGATCGTGTGTTCTGTGTCCGCTGGCGTAGGAGGTTTCGGGCCACCGGTATTTGCTCGATATGCGTCAGCAATTAGCTCTTCTTCACTGTCGTATTTCCAGATCTCAGCGTCGATTTCTTTGATCTTCGCCAGTTCGTGAGCTTCCGTGCGATGGCGACCATCCACCATCATCAGGTCTTCCGTGAGTTTGATTGCTGGCAGCTTCACTCCGCTTTCGAGCAACTCGCCCAGATACATCGCGTGGTCGGGGTCGAGTTGTTGACGAACAAAGAGGTTGGTTTGAATATCAGAGATTTTGACTCTCTCGTTTCTCAAGAATTTCATTTCTCATTTCTCCTTCCTGATTCTGAATCGGTTGATTGCTCGTCGGAAGGCTGAAGGAATCGAGCATGTTTTGCTCTCCATCCGGCCCTCTTTTTTCTGACTGTGGAAAGAATGACTATGTTCCCGCCTTCTGGCCAATCTTCCTCTTCCCACACGGGAGGTTCCAAAGAAAATGTGACTAGGCCAAGTTTCGGGCAAGAAGCCACGGCGTATGGTCCATGATCTCCTTGAGGAATTATCTTTTCGACAACAGCCTCATAGATTTTAGTTTCCATATCCTACTCTCCTGCCCTGGTAACTCTGAGGCTGAGGGAGTTCAGATGCGCAGAAAGACGCACAATAGAGTTGCTATTTTCTCGGAGAATCGAAAGTTCTTCTTTGGAGATCTCGTCGAAAACTCCTTCATCCAAGAGACCGAGGAGTCCTTGCATGATGAGAAAAGTATGCGTCTTTCGAGCAGTAAGCAGTTCCAGCATTTTTTGATTAGCTTTAGGTTCCAGGTCAGGATCATTGTCTGTCAGGACATCGATTCGGAACAGATTGAAGGCTTTTTCCTTTTTTCTGTCGAGTTCCTCTCGATGTTCTTTCCAGATTTTGTACATCGATTCTTCTTTCTCTGATGGGACACCTTTCTTGCCCCGGAAAACCGTGTAGAAATCCCAAGAATAGCTGTATCCAAGCATAGTGGAAGCTTCTTCACCAGCAAGGATACCGAAGCCAATCAACTCTGCAAAATTCTTTACAACTTTAGGGAGGCGTTCGAATTCGATAACGCGATAGCCATGGAGATCGAGGTAGAAAACGAGCTTAATCAGAGTTTCTCCCGTAGGGACGGATCCGCCTTGAAGTATCCTTCTGACGCTTGCGTCATTTATCCCCAAGAAATCACACATCGGTTTTCTAGTGGTAGTGGTACCTTTTGATCCTGCTGGCACTTTTGCATCGAATCTTTTTTCGAAGTGCTCGATACATTCCCTAAGATGCTCTCTAAACACTTCTTTTTCCCGTGGAATCATAGGCTCTCCTTTCGTTTTCAATTTTCAAAAAAGCAGTCAAACTATAGACTTAAGTAGATAATCTGTCAATATATTATATTGTAGAATTATCTAAAGTTTCGGCAGTGCGCAGAATTCGCCCCAGAGATCGGGGGCGAAGTATTGGTCGGCGATGCGTTTTAAATATTGGGTGTCGCGGCATTTTTCGAGATAGATGCGGTATTCGGCTTCGCTTTTTATTTCACCGTAGAGTTCCAAATCATATTCCGCGCCGGCAATGACGGAATCGAGCGTTTGGAAGTGAAACGTCTGCATGCCTAACTTGCGATCTACTTCAAGATTCGCAAGGTGCTCGTCGCTTAGCGCCTTCTCAATGCGATGCCAGAGTTCTTCGCGCACGATTTTTACTTGCTCCAGTTCGTGTAGAGGGAAGGACATCGTCCAGCGGGCATACTTCTCAAAGACGACGTGGAATGACATGCTGTAGACCCAGCCTTTGTCGGTGCGGAGCCAGTGATAGAGCGGCCCGTGGTCGGAGTTTGTCAGAAATTCGCCGATGAATTCGATGGCGACTTTGGTTGCGTAATCGGGCAGTTCAGCAAAGAGCGCACCAATGTAGAGCGTCGGCTGGGAAACGTCGTTGAAGGCTCGTTCGTGGTAGTCCTTCTGTATCCAGTGGGGAGTCTCATACGAGAGGGGAGCATCTTGCGGAGACAACTCCACTGCGAGTAGTCGCTCGGATAATTTTTGAATATCGAGAGGTCCGCCGGTTAAGACTATGATGCGTGGATCGTAATAGTAGGAGTGAAATCTTCGAAGATTATCGGCATTGATTGCCGAGAGATCTTCGTTCAAACCAAAAATCTGGCGCAAGTCGGTCACGATATCCTGCTGCCAGTCAGTTTTTAAATAATGCCCGAGCTCGGAAGATCCGGGGAACCAGCGCTCTTTGCGTTTGCGCTCCGCGGCGATGATGGTGCGCTGCATAGCGATATCTTCTTCTTTAAAAAGGGGGTTAAAAACCTGGGCACAGAGTCCCTCCCAAGTGTTCTCCGCGGCAGCGAGCGGTGCTTCAGCAAGATAGGTTGTCTCGAAACTGCCGGTTTGCGCATTGGAGTAACCACCCTGAAGTCCGAGCCATTCGGCGAAGCGGTGGCGCTGGGGGTAGAGCGCGGAGTGGGACGCGCCCATATGCTCCAGGAAGTGAGCTGAGCCGGGAAGGATCGTGCCGGTGTTATGGGCATGTCCGAACGGTAGGATGATGTGCATGATGGCGAACGGATAATCTGCCGGATAGTGGAAGAACCGGATGCCATTCGGAAGGATGTGGGTATCAAACACCTGGCGGTCGCGCATCCATCAAGTATATAAGAAA
>CAZEJX010000069.1:0-3922 GCA_964512715.1 uncultured Candidatus Saccharibacteria bacterium | reverse complement strand
CCTCTTCTATGCCATAGAAGCGCTCTACCAATTGAGCTAACGGCCCGTAAGCAAATTACCCATTAAGGTCAGGTCATTATAAACTCTTGCGGAGAAGTAGTCTATACGACACACGCCCTTATAATTCGGATGTTTTAAGCCTTTTCCATTCGTTCGAGGATCTATTCTAGCTTTGTAGAATTTATTCCTTGGTATATTAGTTAGCCGTGACCAAAAGTCCTCTAAATATTCAGTATCTTGGCCATCACGACACTGAACTGTACAACGAAACTTTAACTCGTCGATACCATAGCAAGCTCTCAGCAATTTTAAAAATAGCGATATTATTCCGGGGTCAGAATTTCCGAAGGTCAAGGAGCCGCGACGTCTCTTGGAGCCTTCTGCAAGATACAGTGCCGCTAGAATCAATTTAGAGGTATCTTTGTTTAAACTTCTTTTCAGTGTTGCAAGATTTTCTTTTTCAAGAGCTCTCAGTCTCGTCAGATTTTCTTCTTTTCGTTTAAGAGCTGCTTTTTGTAATCCGATATTTACTTTTGACTTGATGTTTAATTCTAACAGCCCCTTTTCTTTTGTGCTTAATTCTATATCCGCAAGCCAATAGGAAAGAGTGCTTTTTGGGACATTGCCTATCGCGTCTAAGATCTCCGCATACGTTTTTCCTTTTCGACGCAATTCTATAGCTATGTCTCTTGTTGTCATAGAGTAAATTGTACTGCGGATTCCTCCATGTATACAAAAAATTGGATGTGTATAATATTTAGGATTTGCCCTTGTAGCTCAACGGATAGAGCGGACCCGTCCTAAGGGTACGATGGGAGTTCAATTCTCTCCAAGGGCACCGTCGAAGCAACGTCCCCTATGTCACCTAATGTCCAGAGCCCTTGGAAATCAAGGCTGTTTTCGCATATGACTTGACGCAGGGCTGTCGAAGTCCGCGACCACTTGAGAGGAATCGAACTCGCGTGCTTAACTTGATGCTATGCCCCGCCAATACAAATTCCGCGATCAACACGACGTGATCAGTCGCCACAGCGCCGATGAGATCGCTCACTTTGAGGCCGCACGCGAAAAGTTGCGGATATCCAATATCCCAAGAATCAAGCGGCTCCTTACCAACCTCGATACAGCGAAGAAGGCCGAGAACTTTCTTGAATACCTCGTGGAGTTCAACATTGCACACATCCTTCACCAGAAGAATGTGCGATTCGCTTACGAACCCACCGGCGGTGATGATTTCGCTTGGGACGACATCATGCTGAGTGTCAAATCCATCCAACCAAAACAGTACGAATTGGAGGAGGAGGCGGTTCTCGATCGGCTCGAGGCACAAGCGATCGCGACTGGTCGCCCTGCCGAAGCAAGGATAGTTATCGGCACAACGGAACGCACATTTAGGGTAGAGCCAAAGCTTCTCTCATGGGAGAGGATAGAAATGGGTTCGGCAGAACCGCTATTGAGCGATTTGAAATACGGCGGTCCGCTGATGCAGTATCTCGCGGAGCTTGAGCAAAAGCAGCATTCGGGCAAAAAGATCGCATTTTTCTTTTCTCAGTCAGAAGCTTTCGAGGATTGCGTAATCGAAGATCTCGCGTCTTGGTACTTCCGTCTCCCGAACTCCAATCCAATGTTCGCCGGACAGTATGACGCGATGTTTAAAACCAAGAACGGCAAGGTGGCTCGCGCTGATTCTATCGACGCGATCGTTTTCATGATTCGGCCTCGCAGCGTTCTTCTCTGGCCGTCCGATTCCTGGAGCGAAACGCACAACGATCGGAAGCGCGTAAGAATATTCTCGAGAGACACGAACTTAGAGAGCGAACTGCTTGCCACATTGATGCCGTAACTACTATCGCTTGTGCCCGCGCTTCAGGTGAAAGATTTCAGTCTGCGCGTCGAGACCCGCAAGCCGATCAGCCTCCGCCTGCATCACTGCGATATTGAATCGTCGATCGTCCGCCGGATCGTCTTTGATCCTCTTCGCGATATCGAGGAGGAGCAATGCGTACCGGCGTAGGCGCTCTTCGATTTCTCTGCTCTCTTCATCTGACACCTCCTGCGTATCTCGGAGGTCTTCGATGGATCGCTCCTCGCATCCATCGGATGGTTGATTTGTCATACGCTCAGACTAGCTGCCAATAGAGTCTTGACGCGATTTATGACCGGAGTATTGTAGTAAGCACTTCGCGATTCCTATGACACAGGGATCGCTCCAGCAGCCTGAGCATTCTGGTTCCGGTAAGCTAATACCGCAAGCTTGCCAGAAAGACGAGCTGCCGATAGAAGGAAGAATTGGGAGTGTCACACTTGTTCGGGGTATCCGCTAGCCCCTAACAGCCTTAAAAGGCAAGGTGCCCAAGCCGGTAGTCCGCAACGGGTGGTTGATTACACTCGTTGCGGCTTTTTTATTTTCGGACATTGTGGACATAGGGGACATTGCCGGAACCAATCTAAGCAGCTATTGTTTGAATGTCGTCTGGGTCTGGCGGGAACAATTTCGCACGCAAAGCTTCAACTTCATCGCCGCCTCTAGAAACCCAATCCCATAAGGCCTTGATTTTCCTGCGCGCGGTTCGAGGTCTGACCCCATTAAGTGCACATGAAACGGATTTTTCCATGGGTAGTTCCGGGAGCCGTGTTCGCGATTGGTATCGCGGCTGTTTTTGCCGCGCGTCTTGTGCCGCCGTCAGTAAACATTTCTTCGGATACGGTTTCTTCCGGCACCTCTCTTTCTACGGAGCCTCAGATTCGTCTCATGTTTGTAGGCGATATTATGCTTTCCCGGTTGGTTGGTAAAGAGATTGCGGCATCCGGCGACTGGCGCTATCCGTTTTTGAATATCGCTTCAACTACTTCCTCGGCGGATATCACCTTTGCGAATCTCGAGACTACGGTATCTTCGCGCGGTCACAAGATCGGCAGTGAATTTTCTTTTCGTTCCGATCCGCGCGCACTCGAAGGATTGCCCTATGCCGGAATTGATGTGGTTTCAATCGCGAACAATCACATTTGGGATTACGCGGATGATGCATTTCTTGATACGCAAAGGCATCTCCGTGAAGTGGGGATAGCGTATGCAGGCGGGGGCTCAAACTACGAAGAGGCGCACACTGCCGCTCTTTTGAACGCGAAAGGCACGCGCGTCGCCTATCTCGCCTATACAAATCTTCTGCCTAAATTTTTCACTCGTCCTGCTTCAGTTCCGGCTTCGGCTTCGTACGATGATTGGGCGCGAGTCGAAAGAGATATTGTGAAGGCCAAACAAGAAGCGGATATTGTAGTAGTTTCTTATCACTGGGGCACTGAATACGAAACCCACCACAATGTGGAGCAGGAGGAAATCGCTAAGAAGACGATTGATGTCGGTGCGAATCTCGTGATCGGCTCGCATCCTCATGTGCAGCAGGAGATTGAGCAATATAAAAACGGCTGGATTGCGTATAGCCTAGGGAACTTTGTATTTGATCAATATTTCCAGCCGGAAGTTATGGAGAGCCGGATTTTTGAAGTGGATCTTGCGGGTAAGACCATAGTGGGCGCAAAAGTCATTCCGGTAGATATGGGCAGGCAAGCTCAGCCAAAAGTTTCCGGAGAGCCGATTGAGCTCAAATAAAATGGGCGCTTTGAGGGCGCCCTAGTTTTCCGTGTTGGACCACGGAATCATGCGGAAGGAGTGAAAGAGCGAAAGAGAGGAGATCTGTACCATGAGAACCCACCGGAGGTAGTCGTGAGTTCCATTTCTATTATTCCCCAATCTCTGCTAAAATCAAGCCCGTCAAAAGGGCCTATAGTTAAGTGGTATAACGCCTCGTTTGCAACGAGGAGTCGGGAGTTCGATTCTCCCTAGGTCCACTACTTCGACTCGCTTTTGCTCGCTCAGTGCAAGCCTCAAAGTCTGATCTGCGTCGTAAACTGTTCACTGAAA
>CAZEJX010000068.1:0-3998 GCA_964512715.1 uncultured Candidatus Saccharibacteria bacterium | reverse complement strand
AAACAAGCCATGTTCAAATCGTTCTGGTCTACAGCCAGGAACACAATGACAAAGTGCCGATGCTGAAATTCCCCGGGGGTCGGCGACGGAACGGCGAAACGTCGCTCCAAACGGCCCTTCGGGAAGTAAAGGAAGAAACCGGTCTCATCCTTCAGTCCACCCGCATGTATCATGCAGGCGAGCGTGAAATGGGTCCGCGTGAGGAACGGTACGACTATCATGTCTACCTCACCTCCGTCGATTCCTTCGACGGCATCAAAAATGAGTACGTTGACCCGGATGCCTCGATCGAGGGGAAGACGAACCGCAAGCTCGTGATCACCCCGATCTACATCGACGAGATCGACTCCGACATGACTGTACCAATACTCGGAGGTATGGAGATCCTGAGTCTCCACGCGCAGTTCATCGCGGAACTCGAGAAGCGAACACGATCCATGCAGTAAATAAAAGCCAGCGCACAAGCGCTGGCTTTTTCTATATAATAAGAGCATGACTAAAGATACCGCAGTCGCAGTATTGATTATGAACCCCGCAGGGATTCCTTTAATACGCGATCCTAAAAAACCCGCGCCAGTATACTGGAAATTACCGGGCGGCAGAGGCACGAACGGCGAAACACCCGAGATGACCGCAGTCCGGGAGATTGAGGAAGAGATTGGGCTCACGCTTACCGAGGATGATCTCTTCGTTATCCACGAAGAGGATCGCGGTTCGCATACGCTGGTACTTTTTAAAGCACAGGTGCCGAGTGTGGAAGGATTACGTAAAGAAGGTAACGAAGGCGAGGAGGTAAAACTCTTTCCGGCGAAAGAAATACTCGGCATGAGCGACTTTTTTCCGAACCATCGCGCCATTGTCGCGGATATTCTGAAATCGCTTTAGAGTATAATGAATAGTAATGCGTGACATCGCTGCGCTTTCGGGCGTTATTGAAGAACAGTTGAACCAGCCGCTCCAGAAAGTATCTGTAGTGGCGCTTGTGGATCTTTTTATCGAAGCGGCGATGGCATCCGGCGCGTCCGATATTCACATTCAGCCGGAGGTAAAAGGCGTACGAGTGCGGTTCCGTATCGACGGCATTTTGCGAGATCTCTTTCCAAGCGACAAAATCTCTCATGAGCTAAATCATGAAATCATCAGTCGCATCAAAGTCATCTCGGGCCTCCGCACCGACGAGCACCTCGCCCCGCAAGATGGACGCTTCAAGTCGCGCATCGAGAACGTGGAAGACGTGGACGTGCGTGTATCTATCGTGCCTACCTATTACGGTGAAAATGCAGTATTGCGCGTACTTGCCGCTACTCAGGCCTACGAGCTCACGGACTTGGGTTTTTCTGAAGAAGGTTTGCATAAAGTGGGAATTGCGATCCAAAAACCGTACGGCATGATTCTTGCAAACGGTCCGACCGGTTCGGGTAAGACCACCACGCTCTATACGATCTTGAAGAAGCTCAATAAGCCGGAAATTTCCATTATCACGATCGAAGACCCGATTGAGTATTCACTCGAGGGTACCACTCAGATTCAGGTGAATGCGCAAACCGGGCTCACCTTCGCAAACGGTTTGCGTTCCATCTTGCGTCAGGATCCTAACATCGTCATGGTAGGCGAAATCCGCGACGAAGAAACCGCCGGGATTGCCGTGAACGCCGCTTTGACCGGCCACCTTGTGCTTTCTACACTCCACACGAACGACGCCGCGACCACCTTCCCGCGACTCATTGATATGGGCGTGCCGCCCTTCCTCGTCGCTTCTACGGTAAATATCGCGATGGGTCAGCGCTTGGTGCGAGAGATTTGCCAAAAATGCAAAGCGGAACGAGTTTTGACCGACGACGAGCGCGCGAGTCTCAAAGAACTCATCTCCACACTTTCTCCGGATGATAAAGTGTTCTATATCGGCAAAGGCTGCAATGCTTGTGGAGGAACAGGCTATGTGGGCCGCATCGGTATTCGTGAAGTGTTGGAAGTCAACAAAGAAATTCAGGAGCTCATCATGAAGCGCGCTAGTGCCACCGACATCAAAGAAGCGGCAATCCGCAATGGCATGGTTACCATGCTTCAAGATGGCTATCAAAAAGCAAAGCAAGGAGTCACCACGCTCGAAGAAGTCCTGCGCATCATTCATGAGTAAGGAAATTCATTTATTCGAGAGTCTCTCGCTTCAGGAAAAGATTAATTTCGCGCGCCACCTTGCGATGGTCGTGAAAGCCGGTCTGCCGGTTTTTCAGGGGCTTTCAATTATCCGCGCGCAAACGACTTCGAAGACGCTCATGCGCGTGATCGATCAACTCATTGCGGACGTCAATAACGGCAGCTTCCTTGCGGACGGTCTAGAGCGTTTTCGGCATCTCTTTGGTGATTTCTTCATTAATATCGTGCGGGTAGGTGAGGCATCCGGCACCTTGGCGCAGAACTTGAATTATCTCTCTGAAGAACTCAAGAAATCCAAACAGCTCAAATCAAAAATCCGCTCCGCGATGGTCTACCCGCTCGTGATTCTCTTCGCGACACTCGGCATCGTAAGCTTTCTCGCGTTTTTCATTTTTCCGAAGCTCTTAACAGTGTTTCAAGGGTTGAATACCAAGCTGCCGCTTACTACTCGCATGGTAATCAACACCGTCCAGTTCATTCGTGAAGATGGTATCTGGCTCGCCTTGGGCATCATTCTTGTAAGCATCGCGTACAAGATGCTCATGCGCTTTGTCTACCTTTTCCGTTATGCCATGCATTGGCTACTCCTCAGGATTCCGGTTTTGGGAACACTCGTAGTAGCGCTCAATAACGCGAATTTCGCGCGAGTCTTAGCATTACTTCTAAAGAGCGGCGTGAAAATCGTTGAAGCACTCACGATTACTGCAAGCACGTTTGAAAACGAAGTCTTCCGTAAAATCGTCGGGGGTTCGACCGAAGAGATTAGGAGGGGTGGTGAGCTCGCGGATTATCTCGCTGCTCACCCCAGTCTCTTTCCGGGTTTGCTCGCAGGCATGGTTCGGGTAGGGGATAACACCGGTAATTTGGAAGACAATTTGGAGTATCTTTCCGAGTACTACAACGAAGAAATCGAAAACAAGCTCCAGGCCCTCACCAGTCTCTTAGAGCCGCTCCTCCTACTCTTTATGGGTGGATTAGTGGGCTTGGTTGCCATCTCCATCATTCTTCCGATTTATCAGCTTTCGTCGTCGGTTCATTAGCCCATGAGATACCGCACCCCGTATCCCGCATCGCGAAATGGCTTTACGCTGATCGAGATTCTTCTTTCTACCGCCATCATGGTTGCGATTTTCGCAGTAGGCGCGGCTATGGATAATAATTTTTATAGACGCGCCAATTTGTCCTCCGAGCGGGATTCGGTAGTAGCGCTTCTCGCCCGTGCGCGCAGCGAAGCAGTAAATAATGTTGATCAATCCCAGCATGGCCTCTACGTAGCAAGCTCGAGTTACGTAATCTTTGAAGGAGGAACTTTTGCTTCCCGAAATACCGCGATGGATGAAACTTTTCCAATTGGCAACGGCATCACAGCAAGCGGCACCAAAGAATTTGCTTTCAAAGCTCTTGAAGGAAGCGCGGTCGCAACCGGAACACTCACGCTCATCGGTTCGGATACCTCATTTTCGATCCGGGTCAATCAGGAAGGCATGATCGATTGGTAGCATGAAAACATAGAGTATGGAAAATTACTTCTGCCGACTGTCTCCTGTTTACTGCCCACTCCGTTCCGGCCAATCCAGCGTGGAGATTCTCGTGGCACTCGCTGCCTTCACCATTGGGATATCGGCGGTGATCGCGCTTATTTTTGGCGGGCAGGCGCTCATTATTGATACGAACGCCTCAAATCGCGCCTTAGGGTTAGCACGCGAGAATTTGGAGATTGCTGAAGCAACCGCACGCAATAATTTTCCGAGCCTCATCGCAACCTCCAGTTCCGATAGTTATTTTTTAAAGCAGCTCATGGTAGAGAGTCTGGACGCGAATACTAAGCGGGTAACGAGCCG
>CAZEJX010000067.1:0-4025 GCA_964512715.1 uncultured Candidatus Saccharibacteria bacterium | reverse complement strand
CCTTTAACTTGGGTGTTAAATGTGCCTAAAAAGTTATTTAGGGAATCAAATGGAAATAACAAGATGCGATAACCGTTAGCGGAATCCACGAATAAGCGATGATGGGTAGTATCTACTACTACGCAAGCCGGGAAACTAATACCGCGTCCAGAGTCTGGAGCGTTGTCGGTCAAAAATCTGCCCTTGGACCAGACAGGATTATCGGAGACGTCTAAGGCACCTAAGCCATCACTCGCATTTTCCCCATTGGCAATAGTACCGGAAGCCACGTTCCAGATGCTAACCCGATGGTTCGGTTGCCCACCGTTCGTGTTGCCTTCGGGCACATACAAAAGCTGGTTCGTTGAGTCGAGTGCAATATGATACGTACCGTTTACTCCATTTTGACCATTGCCAGCAGTGTTGGTCGTAAAACCAGATTGACCCAGAACATTCACAGCAGCTTGACCATTGGAAACGCTGCCACTCGCCACATTGAAGAACGTGATTCTGCGATTATTATATTCGGAAACAAATAGACGATTATTTGTTGGGTCATAAGCTAAACCTATCGGATCGCTCATACCTGTGGCAGAAGTGCTCGCGGTACTAACGCCAAAAGCCATTTGGCCGAGGACGAAGCTGGCGGGCTTGGTATTAACCAACGTGCCGGAAGCGACATTGAAAACGGTGACGCGGTTATTGACGCTATCTGCTACAAACAAGCGATCCGTTGCGGTATCTAAGCCAAAACCGATGGGACTGTTCATGGTGCTTGAAGAATTACCGGTGCTTCTGTTCGTGAAATTAGTCTGACCGAGAACAAAGCTAGCACTCATGCCGTTTGAAATACTTGCGGCGTTATAGGCGAGAACACGATTATTAGCTTGATCTCCGATCCATAAGCGATTGTTGACACTATCGTACGCCACAGCCGTGGGCGTATTTAATCCGGTCTGACTCGACGTAGCTGTGCTGCTCGTGAAATTGATCTGACCAATAACATTCGAGGCACTCATACCGTTTGAAACGGACGTGACATCGAACACCAAAACACGATTATTAGCTTGATCCGCGGCGAATAATCTTCCACCCGAAACATCGATGGCGAGATCCCAGGGGTTATGCAGGCCAGTTTGGCTGGTCGCGGCGGCGTAGGAATTTAGATCTGGCTGA
Source organism: uncultured Candidatus Saccharibacteria bacterium (assembly GCA_964512715.1). GTDB lineage: Bacteria > Patescibacteriota > Minisyncoccia > UBA6257 > 2-01-FULL-56-20 > JANWIW01. The sequence goes on along the minus strand of CAZEJX010000067.1, from coordinate 2,870 downwards.
CCAATTACATTGGACTGCACCCGACTCGAAATATTGTTATTTGAGTCGAGGTTATAAACCACGATTCTATTGTTGCCGTATTCGGCAACGAAAAGGCGGTGCCGCTGAGTGTCGATGGCTACGCTGATTGGAATATTAAAACCTCGAGCATTAGGGTCATTAAACGAGAGCGCTTTGGTGTAATTAGGCGTATCGTCTGCGTTAAGCTGGCCGATTACGTCGCTTGCGTTATAAGCCTCCGCATGGGCAAAAAGAAAAATAGTACCGCCTAATATGGCTGCTACAAGAAAGAGATGAAAAGCCTTGTTCTTACGCATATTCCCTAGATGAGTATTAGTAATTAGTTTACCAAAAAGGATCAAGTTTCTAAAGCTTAGTCCTTTGGTTTCATGAGCGGGAAAAACACGGTTTCCCGAATGGGCTTGTCCATAAGAACGGCGAAGAGTCGCTCGGAGATGCCGAAGCCGGCAGCCGGTGGCATGCCATATTCCAGTGCTTCCACGAAATCTTCGTCCAATGACTGCGCTTCCTTATCCCCTGCTTCCCGTAAACGCATTTGCTCTTCGAAGCGCTCGCGTTGATCAATGGGGTCATTTAATTCAGAAAATCCTTTGCCGAGCTCCGTGCCGGCGGCAAGAATCTGGAAACGCTCCACGCGGCGCGGATCGCGGCGGGATTTTTTAGCAAGCGGTTCGATTTCAACCGGCGGATCAATCAAGAAGCACGGCTGAATCAGTGTGGGGCGTACGGTTTTTTTGAAGATGAGATCAATCAATCTGCCTTTGCCGTAATTTTCTTCAGGCTCGAGCTTCATCGCTTTGGCCTTATGGAAAAGTTCATCGCGCGAAGCGGAAAGCGGATCGATGCCGGTCGCTTCCTTGAACGAATCGACATAATCAACCGTGCCCCACTTCTTGCCCCAGTGAATTGCGTGCCCCTCACGCTGGGTTATGAGCGTGCCGCAGGTTGCCTGGATTACTTTTTTGTAGAGCTTTTCAATAAACGCCATAAGCCCAACGTAATCCTGGTAGGCCCAATAGAATTCGAGTTGGGTATAGTCCTGGAGGTGTTCTTTATCAATACCTTCGTTTCTGAAAATGCGTCCGATCTCGAATACTTTTTCAAAACCGCCTACCAAAAGTTTTTTGAGCGGCAATTCAAGTGAAATACGCAAATAAAAATCTACATCGAGCGCGTTGTGATGCGTCGTAAACGGTTCTGCTTCCGCTCCGCCCGGCACAGCCTCCAAAACCGGTAGCTCGACTTCAAGAAATCCGGCTTTCACGAGCTCCTCGCGAAACGTCGCCCAGAACCTAGTCTTTTTACGGAACATTTCCCGTAACTCGGGGTGTGTCACAAGATCGAGATAGCGTTTGCGCAGACGAATTTCTTCATCTTCCAAACCGTAATGCTCGGAAGGCAATGGTCGAAGATTTTTGGCCAATACCGTAGCTTCTGTTACATCTACGCTCACCTCGCCCTTCTTTGTTTTGAAAAGTGGGCCACGAATCGAGAGGAAATCGCCGATATCGAGCGTTTCTTTGAGAACTGCAAAATCTTTTAGGGTCTTTTTCTTCAAGACTGCCTGGATGCGTCCGCTTTCATCTTCGAGATCCGCAAATATCACACCGCCCTGATCCCGCAAGGCACGGATGCGTCCGATAAGCGCGAAGTCTTTTTTAAACAACCGAAAGCCGCTGAAATTCTTGCGTGCTTCAGCTATCGTTGCGCTCTTCTCGCTCTGAATCGGGTACGGATCAACTCCCGCTTCTTTCAGACGATCAAGTTTAACTCTGCGATCTTTTAGGATATCTTCAAGTGCCATAGATTTACATACTTTCTATAAGTTTATTCTTGATCGGCGAGCTCAAGAAGTCGCTGATGCTTTGACGGCCGATATAATTCTTACGCTTCGTGATTTCTCCGAGAAGCTTCAGAAGTTGATTCTGATCTTCTACTATTTTCACGCCTTCTTCAAGGGTAAAACGCTTATTGAAAACAAATTCGTCGAGAATGAGCGGAAGTTTTTCTTTGGTCGGTGCGGTAACCGCGAGGTCAAGAATTTGGCGTAGGATAACCGCTTCTGGGCTGCCGCTTGCCTTCACGATTGCGTCAAACTTGTCGGTTTCTATACCTTCATCCGGGGACTCCAAATAGAGATATGCACCCACCGGATCACTCTGCAGGAGCTTTTCCACAAATGACGGGCGCTCCTCTTCAGAGAGCGCATTCATAAAGGTCCCCATATAAAGAAAAACTTGGGAGGGCTCTGGCTTTATGGACTCCTCAATCGCTTCGTGAACCAGCTGGCTGCCTCCGGGTACAAACGTGCGAATATCGTCGGCATCCATAACGATGACGTAGGGATTTTCTTTTACCATGCGATTGCAAGCCAACCCCACAATCGATTCCGCAAACGAGCGAGGCAGATATTCAAAAAGTGCGCCGGTGTGATGCAAAACTGAAAGATCTGAGGATTTTTCAGCGGCCTCGCGATAGAACAGCTGAAAGTCTTTGAGATCACGAATTGGGGAAGGATCTCCCAAAACGTACTCAGCACCTTCGCGTCCTTGATCCAGGACTTTGCGCACACATTGCTCAAGAATCTCCTTAGCATTCGGGGTATTCTTATAATACTCGTAATCTAGATATGCAATCAGCGGATCATGATCCGCAATCGTCTCGAGGATGCGGGGTGCGTACGACCGATCCTTGATTTCGGACAAACGGCGCAAGGCACTCACCGGTTCGCTTTGCGCTAGCTCCATCCAATCATTCTCACTCTCGAGTCTTTGGGAGGACTCTAACCCAAGCGCAGGTGCTTCAATTGTTCCCGGCAGACGTCATCGCCCAGGCGGGTCTTGCCAATG
>CAZEJX010000066.1:0-4201 GCA_964512715.1 uncultured Candidatus Saccharibacteria bacterium | reverse complement strand
TATTATAAAAAGGGCAGCGAATAATGTAGACAAATCTAAAATTCTTAAATTGAGGCTTGGGCCGATATTCTGACGCCCTATGTTCTTAGCAGGAAGGAAGTACCAATTACTTTGCCCTGCCTTCTTTTGTTTGTAGGCCATCCAGTCGAGGAGGGCGTTCATGCCAAAGTTAAAGGCATAGGCCGGACCTCGCCCACGCTCCACAAACGGGCGTTGAATTGGATTGCCTTCCTTAGCGCCATGACGGATAGCGCGAAACGTAGTTTCCATGTCAGCCACGGTCGCCACGGTCTGGATTGCGACGAGTCCATAGAAACTCGCGTCGGTGGTCTTTCTTTCCGTAGCCGGTTTTGGCAGAGCGATTGCAGCTGTGCACTCTATCCCCGGGTTAAAGCTCATGAGGTCATGGAAGGGGGCGTGAGCCGCCAACTCCCCGAGCTCTGCCGCTCCTAGAGAAAAGCAAAAGACCATAAGAGAAATTCCGATTAAAAGAGCACTGCGCATTCTTCCTCCTCTTCATTTAACACTTCGCCCGCATACTACAATGCATACTCATTGATTTCAAGACAGGCTATACTTTAAGCAGTAAGGAGGGTTTATGGTAAGTAAAGCGGATCTTAGCGGACGACCTGCCTCAAAGGAAGAAGTTCTAGAGATACTTGGACACCCCTCTACCTGGGGCGAGGCTTCACGGCGGGCACAGTTTCATATGTGCTCTAATGATCGGAATGAGCTGACTGAGACCAGCAAAGCATCCTATCTCACCTATCTCAAAGAGTCGCTTATGAAACCGGCGGGCTACCAGAGCGGACTCGTATCTGAAGAGGAGGATCAAAAGATCTTTGAAAACGAACAAAAGGCTATTCGCGCGGAGATCGAACGCATCGAACGCGGCGAGATCACAGCGGCTCCCCAGTAGCCGCTTTTTTGTTTCCCTACTAGTTTGTCGCACTATTAAGAAAAGGTTGGAGGCTATTGACATACTTATATATTATGTTATATACTTATTACAGCATGAAAGGAGTTTGCATGGTCACGATTTCGAGTCCCTTATGGGACGAAGCGTCGGGAACGTGCGCACATCATCCAAAAACGGAGTCTCTCCCCTGCCGGGAGTGTCTCCTTGAGAATGATCCGCAATTTGAAGTGCGGGGACTCACTGAGGGCGACCTTCTTTGGATTGATTACCAGGAAGCGTCCGTCATCGGCATCTTTCACGAAAAAGGCAATCATACGCTCTGTCCACACAATCGCTCGCGGTTTGAGGGGCCGTTTGCCTGGTTCGGGGAGATGGAGGAACGAGAACAAAAAATCATCTCGCTCCACTTGGATGTGCGCGCCGTGCTCCACGGATGTCGAGCGGCTACGGGAACGTAGCCGCTTTTTTGTCTTTTTCGGCCGTTATTTTGTTCCGATAAATTGAAGGTACGCTTCAAAAGCTGGATGGAGATTTTCGATCAAAGGATAATTTTTGTAATCGACAGGATCAATCCAAAGATATTCACTATGATCCTCGCTCAAAACAATATCTCCTGCTCCAGCTTCACATTCAAAAAACACGCCAATAATCTGCCACTCCTCCCCGCGTACTACTGGCCGCCATTCATTCACGAAGAAAGGCTTACCGATCGTCGCAAGAAGACCGGTTTCTTCTTTTATTTCTCTTAGAAGACTCTCATCGAATCGCTGCCCCATCTCCACTCGTCCGCCCACAATATCGAACTTGCCGGCATTGGAACCATCTTGATAGCTCGTAGCCTCACGAACTAAAAGGATCTTCCCGTCTCGTTTTATAAATGCCTTTGTCGCCGCGAAGAGTTTAGAGACCATATTCTCTATTGTACAACATAAGAATACGATTCATTGAGCCACCTCCCGGATTCGAACCGGGGATTTCATGAATATTCCCATTCTGTAATATACTTTGCAAATTGGCCCTGCAGTTTTAAATAGTCATTCTTTAGTAATAAAATTAACTTTTTATCTGGATAAATTCTTCTAAAACGCTCATCGCGATTCCTGGAGTACTCGGAAAGAAAATTTTTAACTTCGATAAGCAGATCAAATTCCGGCAAATAAAAATCTGGCGTATATCGTTGACCGCCTAAATCGAAAGATTGTGGCTGAAAAATCCATTTTATCTGAAGTAAATTAAATAAACGCGCCATATTTGCTTCCCAGCGGCTAAAGAAGCAAATAGATGAATCTATATCCTCACGAACCCCAGACTTACCTCTTGCCGCTTTCGGCGAAGTAGGACGACTGCCAACATCGCGAATGGAACAAGCAATACTGCAGTACTTATGATTTTGCCAAGACGAAGTAAAAAATTGCTTTTTACAAAATAAGCAAATCTTCAGGATTGGCGCTTTTCCCCTTCTGATTGGATTGGCCGCATTACCAACTCGCCTACCCTTCAGCGCAGCAGAGGTTTTACGCCTGGTCTCCAGAGAAGGAGGACCGCGGCGTTTATTATTAAAGGAGGCAGAGCAAGGACGAGAACAAAATATTTTAGGATTATAAGGAGCTACAAGAAAGACATTGTGACATCCGGGCTTTTTACAAGTCCGCTCTACTGATAACTGTCTTAAGTGATTGAAAATTCCACTGCTCCACTTTGCGCGAGTTATTTCCGATTGTTTCTTTTTATATTCTTCGGATCTATAAAAAGGATACATGAGCCCATGGCCGGAATTGAACCGACATCAGCGCATTACAAATGCGTCGCTCTACCATTGAGCTACACGGGCAACAATTTAATTATCAAGCTACGACTGAAAACCATCAAACTGTTGATAACTCCGAGGCAAAATGATACCGAAAAACGGCTTATGTGCCAAGTTTTCGAGGGAGTGAATTTAAGGTAGTATGGAGACATTAAAGAGAAGATTCTTCGCCTTTGGCTCAGAATGACACTCCTTAAAGTCTAAATACTCTATTCTAAATTCTCATGGCTCGCTTCGTTCACCTCCATACGCATAGCCACTATTCCCTCCTCGACGGGCTCACGAAAATTGATACGCTCGTCGAACGTGTTACAGAACTCGGCATGGATACCGTGGCGCTTACCGATCACGGCGTACTCTACGGCGCAATCGAATTTTATAAGAAAGCCAAGAAGGCGGGCGTAAAACCGATTCTCGGCATCGAAGCCTATATCGCCCCTCGCGATCGCTTTAGCAAAGAGGCAAACGAGCGCTATTACCACATGATTCTCGTAGCAGAGAATCCGACCGGCTGGAAAAACATTATGAAGCTCTCGAGCCACTCCCAACTCGAAGGCTATTACTACAAGCCGCGCATGGATCGCGAGCTGCTTCAAAAATACCACGAGGGTATTATTGCAACCTCCGGCTGCTTGGGCGGTGAAGTCGCCCAGTGCCTCTTGCAAGGAAAATATGAAGATGCGAAGCGGATCGCGTTGGAGTATCAGGATATTTTCGGTAAAGGAAATTACTTCATTGAGATTCAAAAGCATGCGCACGTGCCGGACTGCGAAAAAATCTGGGCGGACATCATCCGGCTCTCGCGTGAAACCGGCATTCCGCTCGTTGCCACGCAAGATAGCCATTATCCCCGTCCGGAAGACACCGGCTATCACGATATTCTTCTCGCAGTACAGACCGGTACTCAATTGGACGACAAAGATCGGCTCACCCTCAAGGACGATGATTTTTCAATTGCTTCGCCGGAAGTGATGGCGGAACGATTCAAAGAAGTTCCGGAGGCAATCGAAAATACGGTAGCAATCGGTGAGCGCTGCAATGTAGAGCTGGAACTGGGCAAGGTGCTTCTTCCGAATTTCCCGAAACCTGATGGCAAAACAGGCAACGAATATATCCGGGAGCTTGTCGAAGAACGCGCAAAAGGACGGTATCCGGGTGAGATGATGACTCCGGAAGTCCGGGAACGCATTGAGTATGAAATGAGCGTTATCGAAAAAACCGGTTTCGCGGACTACTTTCTCATTGTGCAGGATCTCATCAACTGGGCAAAGGATCACGGCATCGCGGTCGGCCCGGGGCGTGGCTCAGCAGCGGGTAGTATTGTTTCGTACATCTTAGGTATTACCGACATTGACCCGCTTACCTACGGCTTGCTTTTCGAACGGTTCTTGAATCCGGAGCGTATCCAGATTCCGGATATTGATATGGACTTTGCGGATACGCGGCCCGAGTAAGTGCTTGCCTACGCCAAGGAA
>CAZEJX010000065.1:1762-4443 GCA_964512715.1 uncultured Candidatus Saccharibacteria bacterium | reverse complement strand
CAGTACACGACGAATAACACTCTCGGCGCTACTACCTTCGATCACTATCTGCGCATAAAAGATCAGGGTGATATCACTTTTGGTCCTTGGGAGATGGAAGAATGCACTACTGATCCGGTAAACGGAGACAAGTGTACGGTGCCGACTCTCGTGAGGAAGCCGTTTATCCAGGGATCCACTGAGTGTGGTTTTGAGTCTGGCGGCGCATTTTCTCCGCCGAACCGTATTGATGACGGTGCTCCTATCTGTGGCGCTACGTGGAGCCAATATGATGCCAATGGTAATACGACCCTTTCTGGTTCAAGTGATGCGCTGAGCGGCTTGGCGGATACGAATAACTATACCTGTAATGCTGCTGCTGGCAGTACCTGCTCGGTGACTATTTATGATAATGCGGGGAATTCCGCCACCTGCGCCAACCCGTCTAAAGTTTCAAACTTCGCTCCTCCTAGTTGCAGCGCGGATGCTTCGCCGGTCTATATCGACCCTACCTCCGGAGTTGCGACAGCGAATTTTACCGCGGCAAAGGGCAATGGCTCGTTTAGCTGGTCTGCTCCGGGAGGCAATCCCGCTTCCGCAGCCGGTCAGCAATTTTCGACTACCTATTCAAGTGTCGGCACACAAACCGTTACGGTTACTTCCGGAACCCAATTCAATCAATGCAGTGTAGACGTACTTAAAAAATCAGGGCGCAGGCCTATCTGCACCGATCCTAATTCTATAACCGTTACTTCTAACGTACCTGCCACGTGGGAAATTGATGGTTTGCACACGGGTGCAGTCTATACTCAAACCTCACCTGCCACGACAGCTACCTATACGGTAGATCCGGATACGTACGGCATTATCACGCGAGCTGCGGATGGTTCCTGGCCAACCAGCGTGCGGGCGGATCCTCCAAGTCAGACGATTACGGACTGCGGCCAAACCATTACATTTACGCTTGAGTTTAATCCACCTATACAGCAAGGCCAGACGACCATTAATGTCCGTTCTAATATTTCTACGAATTGGACGATCACGGGTCCGCAGATAGAATCCGGTTCAGGTACCAATGGGAGCTATAGCAATGTCCTTCCCGGCGTCTACAGTATTTTCCCCGCGGACAATCCGGACAATAATCCAAATGGCTACGATATCACGGTGAGGGACGCGAGCGGTTTGAGTCCCGCTTCTTCCCAGAACGTGAATAATGGCGGCAGCATTACCTTTGATATTGTGTATACCCCACGGACTGCCGCCTGTGATGCTACGCTCACGATTGATCCCCCGATCAAAACTATATCGGTAGGCCAGAATACCGCTCCAGATTATAAAGCTTGGTATGACGATGATGGCGCAAGTTGCCCGGATGCGCCGCAGAATGTTTCGGCGGCCGCGAGTTGGACAAGCAGTAACCCGGCCATCGCGCAGAGTAGTGGCGGCGGAGTGTTCACTGGCCTGAGGTCCGGCTCAGTGAACGTGATGGCAAGTTTCGCGGGACTCTCTGCTTCGGCAGTTTTAAATGTTACGAACAGTCAGGGTGACTTCGCTTGCGTAGTTACTCCCAACAACATCACGCTTCCGCAAGGGGATTCGCGTCAAGGTACGGTGACTTGCTCGCCGATAGGGAACTTTAATTACCCGATCACGTTCGTACCGCAAAATCTACCGCAAGCAACCGGTATGGGATTTACGCCTAATCCCATCACTATGCCGACGGTTTCTACATACACCTTTAGCGCGGGGCCAAGCTCGATCCCGGGTACCTACGGCATTTTTGTAGCGGCAACGGCAAATGGGATTACGCATACCTATCCGGTTACCGTTACGATTACCGGAGCGCCGCCGATTCCTCAGACTCATGCCGAATGTGTTCAAAGCGCTTGCGTGCAAGTAGCGGGCGCAGGAGCGGATCGTTGCCGTTTGGGTAACGACGCGGATTGCGGAGGGGGAGGTGGAGGAGGTGGCGGCAATTTCCATGGCGAATGTAACCCCATCCAAAAAGCATGCGTGAATGTCGCTGGTGCCGGTGCTTCGAGTTGTTCTACGGATCCGCGCTGCGGCGGTACCGGAGATACCCACCTTGAGTGTGAAAATGATGCTTGCGTGATTGTGGGCGGAGCAGGAGTAAATGCGAACGGTTGCACTACGGTGGGCGGCTCCTGCAAGGATACTGGTAATGGCGGCCCCGTAAACTGCACCATCAAAGCTAATCCGGCGATTATTAAGAAAGGTGATACCTCGACGCTCACGTGGTCCTGCACGGGAAACCCGGTTTGCACCATCATTGGCCCAGCTGTGGTGAATGTGGATGCTGCAAATTCTAAATCCATCGTGAAACCGCCGCAGACCTCGCAGTACCAGCTGTCGTGTAACGACGGCGCGTACAAGTTGCCCGTCTCGGTCTATGTAGTGGAATCTTACAAAGAAACGAATCCTGGAAAGTAAGATGATCTTCGGTTTGATAAAGAGGAATCTCAAACTTCGCAAAGGACAAGTTATGGTTCTTACTGTCCTCGCGCTTGGGGGGACTATTCTCGGTGCGACGACGATTGCGGGTCTTCTCATGCTCTACCAGGTACGCCAGTCTACGGATCTTGGTAACTCCGCGAAGGCGATTTTTGCCGCTGATGCGGGCATGGAGCAGGCATTTTACAATCGTTTCGGGCCGCGACGCTCGCACAGAGACTTTTTTTCAG
>CAZEJX010000065.1:0-1752 GCA_964512715.1 uncultured Candidatus Saccharibacteria bacterium | reverse complement strand
GGCAATGTGAGGGTTCTTGGTAATCCTGGAAGGCGGTTTTTGGCCGCTGTTGCAGGTAGGGGTCGGGCATTTTACAATCCCTTCTTGGGTGGCGAGGATAGTAGGAAGGGGTATTGCCCGGCGCCTGCATTTTCGAAATTTTCAAATGGGGCAAGCGTAAAGGTGACTTGTTACGATGCCGATGGTGTGGCTCTCGATCAATGCAGTGATGGTACGCGCAGTATTCGTTCTATTGGTACTTCCGCCGGCGCAAGCCGCGCGTTCGAGGCAACGTTTTGAGATGGTGATGTTCCGCAAATATTATATAATATAGTATATACTATATTATATAATATTCGTGAAAGCGCTTGAGCGGAGTTTGTGGTAGAATCGTGAAATATGACCGCCCCCGAGGCTAAAAAACGCATCGAGAAATTGCGTGAGGAAATAGATACGTATCGCTACGCGTACCATGTACTCGACGAGTCGCCGATTTCCGAAGAGGCTTTGGATTCTTTAAAGAAAGAGCTTTTCGACTTAGAGACTGACTTCCCACAATTTATTACCCCCGATTCGCCAACCCAGCGGGTGGGTGGTGAGCCGTTGAAACAGTTTAAAAAAGTAGCCCATCGGGATGCCTCAGGTCGGGAGGCGCGTATGAACTCCCTAAACGACGCTTTTTCTGAAGACGATGTTCATGCCTGGCTGAATCGTCTTAGTAATTATCTCGAGATTAAATCAGAGCTCTCCGCTCAGAGCTCTCCGCTCAGAGCTGGCTTTTACTGCGATCTCAAGATGGACGGTCTTGCAGTAGAGCTTATCTACGAGGATGGCGTATTTACTCGCGGCGCAACGCGTGGAGATGGTTTGGTGGGTGAGGATATCACGCAGAACCTCAAAACTGTTGAGGCGATCCCTTTGAAACTTCGAGGAGCTAAACCCCCGAACATTTTGGTTTGCCGTGGCGAGGTCTTTTTAACGAAGAAAGAATTCAACCGGATCAATAAAGAGCAAGAGAAGAAAGGCGGCAAGGTCTACGCCAATCCCAGAAATGTTGCGGCGGGATCGCTTCGCCAGTTGGATCCGAAGATTACCGCTTCGCGCAAGTTGAATTTCTATGCGTATGCGCTTTTAGATGAGAACGTAAAAACTCATGCTGAGGAGTATGAACTGTTGCGTGAGTGTGGTATTCCCACGAATCCGCACGGCAAAGTCGTGCAGTCGCTGCAGGATGTATTCAAATTTCATAAGGAGTGGAGCACGCGCCGGGAGAAATTAGAATATGAGATTGATGGCGTGGTGGTTATGGTAAATGACAATGACACCTTCCGCCGCGCGGGAGTCATCGGCAAAGCACCGCGCGGCGGTATTGCCTACAAGTTCTCACCGCGGGAAGCCACAACTGTGGTGCGGGAGATTAAAATGCAAGTCGGTCGCACCGGTAAGCTCACTCCGGTTGCTGTTATGGAGCCAGTCTCCGTGGGTGGTACAACAGTAACCCACGCAACGCTTCATAATGCAGATGAAATCGAGCGGCTGGGACTTAAGGTGGGGGACACCGTTATCGTTTCCCGTGCCGGAGATGTCATTCCGCAGATTACGCAAGTTTTTCCAAAACTTCGCAGTGGTAAGGAAAAGACGTTTCACATGCCGAACACTTGCCCCGAGTGTGTAGGTACGGTTGAGCGGGGAGTACCGAGCGCGAGCGATGAGAAGGGTTCAAATCGTTTTTGTTTAAATCCGCATTGCCTTGCTAACAATTTCTGACCTATA
>CAZEJX010000064.1:0-4465 GCA_964512715.1 uncultured Candidatus Saccharibacteria bacterium | reverse complement strand
GACGTTCACCGTCACGTAGCCGGAGCCCATCTCGTAGACCTCCAGGAACTTCCAGCGAGTGCCGTCGTCGAGCGTGGGCGTGACCTGGGTCTGATTGTCCAGGACGCCAACGCGATGCTGGCCGTTCTTCTGGTAGCAGACTTTCGTCTGCGGCTTCTGGGTCTTGAAATTCGTGCCGAGGAAAAAAACGCCCACCAGGTAGTTCAGGGTCATGTTCATATACACTCCTTTGTTATGCCCGAAGGCGGTTGACCGGGGATGTAGTTGAGCTGAATACAGTATACAATATAATAACATAAGTTGTCAATATAGTAAAAACATAGTATTGTCAAGTAAAAGTTGAATTTATCGATTTTTGTCAAGATCTGAGAGCAACAAAAAAACGGCCGAGCCTGCCTGCGGTAGGCAGGATCAGACTCAGCCGTTTTGATAGAGAATCTTACGGAGCAGGTTATTGAAAGAGGTCTGGAAGGCGGGTTTGGGGCGGCCCGAGAATCACATCCCACTTCACGAGACGATCTTCATTGTCCTGTTTGCCATATTTAGCAAAAGCGGTAAATGATTTTCCCGCGATCGCAAGCTGCATCCAGAATTGCTGATCTTCCCAGAAATCATTTAAGGGCAGATCCTCGAGATCGAACCACTCCACGCGTTCCAGTTCCTTGCTCGGACGAGGAATACCCTGGAACCGTTCCGCAACGAAGATATGCACGCGCATACGAACTCGCGGATGCACTGAGAAGAGCACACCAACTTCCTTTAAAGGATCGAGGAGCTCAACGCCGGTTTCCTGGCGAACTTCTCGCTTCGCGCAGGCATGCATGGTCTCGCGTCGTTCGGCTTTTCCACCCGGTCCGTTCCAGCGCTTCTCACCGAATCGCCCTCGGCTCTTGAGGCCGAGGAGTACTCGGTTTTCCTGGATCACGAAGACGATCGTTGCCAGGGTAAATCCTTCTTCTTCCTGATAGCGCGGCGGTACGGGTTCCCGAAGGATCATTCCGCTGCGGCTGCTCTTCTTCACCATGGTCCACCTCCTTTCAAGTGACTATCTATAGCGTACCGGGAATGAACATTGAAGGCAAATGAGAGCTCATCTATACTAAGAGTATGAATATAACGTGGGACGTCATCTTTATGATGGGTCCGCAGGGTTCGGGCAAAGGCACGCAGGCAAGAAATCTAGAGCAAAAGCTTGGATTTTTCTATTGGGAAATGGGCGCCATCTTGCGCAACATGCGGGATTACACGCTTTCAAACGGTAAGATCATCGCAAGCATTATTGATGAGGGTGATTATCTAAGTGATGAAGAGCTCTACGAAGTGCTCGACGAAGAGTTGCGTCACATTCCGCAAAGCCAGGGGATCATTTTCGATGGTTTGCCCCGCCGCGTTGGTCAGGCTAAATATATAGTGGAGTGGCTTCATGATCGCGGCCGTAAAAATCTCTGCACGATTTTCCTCGATCTTCATAAAGAGGAATCCGTACGGAGGCTGCTTCGCCGCGCGGAAATAGAGCATCGTCCGGACGATACCGAGGCGGGAATCGAACGACGTCTCGCGCAATACGCGGAGGTTACGGTTCCGGCTTTGGACTATATGCGCGCCTATACGAATTTCATAGACATTGATGGCCGTCCCAGTATTCCTGAAGTGAGTGAAGCAATTGAAACAGCACTTGGTATTTCTCATGCCGCAACGACCGTTTAATCTTATTCTCCTCGGCGACCCCGGCGCGGGGAAGACCACTCAGGCCGCGCTCCTCACGCGAAGCTATCCGCTTCGCGAGTTTGATTTTGGCGCCTGGCTTCGTTCCTTGAAAAGTCCGGCGGCAAAAGCAAAATATAATGTGCACGGCATCTTGCGCGGCGAGCTGGCGACCACCGGCCCCGCTCAGGCAAAGTTTCGGCAGGTAATTATGACCACACCGAAGCACAAAGGTGTATTCTTTAGCGGCAATCCCCGCATGATTGGCGAGGCGAAGGAAATTCGTAAAGCTTTCAAAGCTGCCAAGCGCACTGACCCGCTGGTGCTCTACCTTGGGATTCCAAAAAAGGAAATGATGCAACGCATCGAGCTTCGTCGTTCCCGCGAGGGTCGCTCCGAAGACGCGGCGATCTATCTCAAAAACCGGCTGCATCATCAGAAAGAAAATGTACTGCCAACCCTCAAGTTCTTAAAAGCGCATTATATGTTCAAAAAAATAGATGGCACTGGAACTCGCGAGGAAGTATTCCGGCGGCTTAAGAACGCGATCGAAACATATACAAAAAATGTCTCTCATTAAGTCTCCGCAGGAAATTGAACTCATGGCGGAAGCGGGAAAGAAACTCGCTTTTATTTTGCGCGAATTAAAAAAAGAAGTGCGTCCCGGCATTGCGACCCAAGTACTTGAAGGTAAAACTCGAGAGCTCTTAAAAGAGCTCAAAACCAAGGCTGCTTTTCTGGGATATCAGCCAAACGGCGCGGAAAAACCCTATCCAGCGGCGCTTTGCGTTTCAGTAAACGACGTCATTGTGCATGGACTGCCGGGGCCATATATCATCCAGCCCGGCGATGTCGTGTCTATTGATATGGGTGTGGTACACGAGGGCTACTATGCGGATGCGGCTATAACCGTTCCTATGGAACCGGTGAGCAAAGAGGTGGCGAAGCTTTTGGCTGTTACGGAGGAAGCATTGCGCGCAGGCATCAAAATGGCAAAGCCCGGTAATACCCTGGGCGACATTGGTTGGGCGATTTCAGAGAAGGTGGGGAAGTCAGGTTTTCACGTGGCGCAAAATTTAGGCGGGCATGGCATCGGCACGAAGCTCCACGAAGAGCCCTTTATTTGGAATGTGGGCCGGCGCGGAGAAGATGAGGTCTTGAAAGCAGGCATGGTGATTGCTATCGAGCCGATGGTAGTCATGGGCAAGCCCCAGATCCGGCAGCTTGAGGATGAAAGCTACGCGACCAAAGACGGCTCGCTCGCCGCGCATTTCGAGCATACCGTGGCGGTGACGCCACAGGGCCCACGGGTGCTTACGCAGTGATATAATAATCAAATCATGCCTCAGCCATTTCTATCCATAGTCATTCCTGCCTACAACGAAGCGGAACGCATTCCGCGCACGCTTATCGCACTCGATGCCTATTTATCAGAACGCGATTATAGCTATGAGATCATCGTCGCAGATGATGGCTCCAAAGACGGTACTCCCGACATCGTGGAACGCATGCGAAAAACGATAAAGCATCTCATGGTGCTCCGTTTCGAGGTAAACCGGGGCAAAGGTGCCGTGGTGCGCGATGGCATGCTGCGCGCCGAAGGCAAATATCGCATATTCACCGACGCTGATAACTCCACTTCGATTGATCAATTTGAAAAGATGATTCCGTATTTCACCGCCACTGAACATGCTAAAAAATGTGATGTTGTGATCGGCTCCCGCGCGCTTCCCGCAAGCCGCTTGGATCCGCCGCAGCCGATCTATCGCCAGATCCCGGTAAGAGTAGGAAATTTGATCATTCAGTCACTCGTCTTACCGGGACTAAAACACACCCAGTGCGGCTTTAAAGCGTTACCTGCCGAAGCCGCAGAGCGGGTCTTTCGCTTAACCCGCATTTCCGGCTGGGGATTTGATATTGAGGCGCTTGCGCTAGCAAAGCGTTTGGGGTATGGCATCAAGGAGATACCAGTACACTGGGTGAATGATACAGCCTCTCATGTCAAGGCTTCGGCATACTTGAAAGTACTCATTGAGACTGTTAAAATACGGCTATGGTTATGGATGGGGAAATACAGTTCCCGTCCCGACGAACAAATGGCGATCTAGGCGCCATTTTCGCATAAAGAGGGGTACCCATAACTACTTTTATCAAAATTATGGACACACCTTATCTCTCGCAGGAACGGTACAACGAACTTGAAACGGAACTCAATGAGTTGCGCACCACGAAGCGCGCGGAAATCGCGGATCAGTTGAAACGCGCGAAGGAATACGGCGATCTTTCAGAAAATGCCGAGTACGCCGAAGCACGCGAGGAACAGTCGCGCATTGAAGCACGCATCGCAGAGCTCGATGAGATGTTGAAGTCCGCCGTCATCATCCATAAGGGGATTGGCGGCAGCATTGTCGAAATCGGTTCTTCGCTTACGGTTAAGAAAGGTGATCAGACGGTGGAATACACCATTGTCGGCTCGAACGAATCCAATCCTGCTGAACACAAGATTTCGAACGAATCACCGTTGGGTCATGCATTTTTGGGAAAGAAAGTGGGCGATAAAGTTACGGTAGAAACTCCGGCTGGGAAAGTGGAGTATACGATTACTGCGATTGCGTAGTCGTGGCAGGAAGGGTGCTATAATCAAGCATTATGAGTTTTCCTGAAGGAGCACCCGAAACACATTCTCCCGAAGAACCTACAAGAGAGGATAAAAAATCTCCTCAATCGAAGCTCGGGAAAATTGCTCGGGCAGCTTTGTTTT
>CAZEJX010000063.1:0-4539 GCA_964512715.1 uncultured Candidatus Saccharibacteria bacterium | reverse complement strand
GCGTGATTTTCATTATTGGTGTTGTAAGCGGTCTTGAGGATGGACGTTTCTTGGGAGGGGTAGTTGCGGGTCCGGTTTGTGGGGGTGTGGAAGAAATTGTAGAAGCGGGCGCAGGAGAAAATGGAAAAGAGAAAAGGGGAGCGAATATTTAAAATACAGAATTTAAGATAGAGGATTTAGAATTTAGGTGTCCTGCTTTGCTTTTTAGTCTCAGTTTCTATATCCTAAAATCCATTCCCATGGAACGTTTTTATATAACGACGACAATACCATACGTGAATGCGAAACCGCATATTGGTTTTGCGTTGGAAATCGTGCAAGCTGATGTTATTGCCCGCTGGCGGAAAATGTTGGGGGACGATGTTATTTTTAGCACCGGTACTGACGAACATGGCGTAAAGATCTATCGTAAGGCGCTCGAAGAAGGAAAGGATCCGCAAGTCTATGTAGATGAATACGCTGCGCATTTCGGAGACCTTAACGAAGCCCTTTCTTTGAGTTACACGAATTTTATTCGCACCACTGATCCAGCACACAAAGCCGCCGCGCAAGAATTTTGGCGGCGATGCGATAGAAACGGTTATATCGAGAAAAAGCTCTATTCCATCAAATATTGTATGGGGTGCGAATTGGAAAAAACCGACTCCGAGCTCGTAGATGGCCATTGTCCCATTCATCCGAATTTGGAAATCGAGATTCGCGAGGAAGAAAATTATTTCTTTAAGTTCAGTGCGTTTGGCGATAAACTCCTCGCTCTCTATCGAGAACGACCTGATTTTGTTGTTCCAGATTTTCGACTGAAAGAAATAGAAACCTTTGTCGCCGCTGGTCTTCAAGATTTCAGCATTTCTCGTCTTAAAGAAAAAATGCCTTGGGGCGTGCCGGTGCCGAATGACGATACTCAGGTCATGTATGTATGGTTCGATGCGCTGGTGAACTATATTTCCACTTTGGGATGGCCGAACGACGAAAAGCAGTTTTCCGCATTCTGGCCGGGCGTGCAATGCGCGGGCAAAGATAATTTGCGTCAACAGTCCGCCATGTGGCAAGCAATGCTTTTGGCTGCCGAATTGCCTCCGTCAAAAAAGATCGTGATTCACGGTTTCATTACGAGTGGGGGACAGAAAATGTCGAAGAGTCTTGGGAATGTTGTCGATCCCTTTGAGATCGTTCGCGACTATGGCACCGATGCGCTTCGCTATTGGCTTTTGCGTGGAATGACTCCATTTGAAGATGGTGATTTTACGATTGAGAAATTTAAAGAAATCTACAATGCCGATCTCGCGAACGGCATTGGCAACCTCGCCGCGCGTATTTTGAAAATGGCGGTGGCTAATGATGCTTGGTCTGAGGCACTGCCAGACGTGCAAACTGTCTGGGCAGAAGAAGGCATGAAAACAATCGTTCCTCATCTAGACCAATTTAAATTTGATCAAGCGATCGAAGCGGTCCGCGCACGTGTCGCCGAGCTCGACGAGCGCATCCAAGAGAAGCAGCCCTTCAAGCTCGTGCATACCGATCCGGATTCAGCGCGCCAACTGGTGCGTGAGCTGGTGCATCAACTATGGACTATCGCCGTATTACTTCAGCCCTTCATGCCCGCGACCGCGGAGAAAATTCAAACGGCGATTCAGCATAAAGAAATCCCGCCGATTCTTTTTCCGCGCTTATAGCGTCATCCCGCGACCCTGCCTACCGGCAGGCAGGTTGATCGCGGGATCTCATGGGATCGCGCGGCTCATACCGCGCGATGACAAACAAGAAATGTATTACATAGATTCTCATACTCATGTGCAGTTTAAGCCGTACGACGAAGATCGCGAGGCGGTAATGGCTCGCGCTCAAAACGCCGGAGTGAAAATGATTTTGGTAGGTACGCAAATGACTACGTCCCACGAAGGCATTACACTTGCCGAAAAGTACCCTGAAGACGCTTGGGCGACCGTGGCCATCCATCCCAATCATTTTGTACCGGAAGAATTTTGGTATCACGACAAAGGCGAACAAGATCATCCGCTCCCAGAAAAACTCGATAGCGTCCGTTTAAAGGAGTTAGCCACTCATTCCAAAGTTGTGGCGATTGGGGAGTGCGGTTTAGATTATTTCCGGCTCAAGGGTACAGAAGAAGAAATCCAAAAAACCAAAGAACTGCAAAAAGCAGGTTTCAGAGAACACATCCGCGTGGCTCGCGAAGTCGGGAAACCGATTATGATCCATTGCCGGGACGCGTTTGAGGACGTGATCGAAATTTTGAAAAACGAAGGCAAAGACCTGCGCCCCGGCGTGGTGCATTTTTTTACCGGCAAAATAGAGGATGCCGAAGAACTTCTTGAGCTCGGCTATTCGTTCACTTTTGGCGGAGTCATCACGTTTACCAGGGATTACGATGAGGTCATACAATCAATTCCGATTGATAGAATCCTTTCTGAAACCGATGCTCCTTACGTGGCACCGGCGCCCTATCGAGGCAAGCGTAACGAGCCCGCTTATGTTGTGGAAACTGTGAAAAAGCTAGCGGAGTTGAAGGATGTGGATGTGGAGGAGATGCGGGAGGAGATTTGGAAGAACGCTTGCCGAATTTTCAGCCTTTAGATTCGCTAGACTCTATTCACGAGTTCCTCATCTCGCGCCCCGTACCCTTGTCAATAGCCCACTTGACACGGCCTATTGACAAATCTGTATTCTTGGAGTAAGATATGCAAGCTAATCTTGCTCTTTGAGTCTTCGATCTGTGGCGCTTCAAGGCGTCGAACATCAACCGAATGCATCTGAGGAGGTGCGATAATGCGAAAGGCATGGTTTGTGGTTTTTCTCTTCATCATCTGCGCGGGGAGTGCCTTCGCAGATTGCAGCAACACGCTTCGTATCGGAGCGGATCCCAAGGATCTGAACCGACAGTTGAAGGATGGCGAATACATTCTCACCCTGGCCGCGCCTCTCTGCGTCGACGAAAATGCAGGACACAAGAGTCACGTTGTGGGCTCTTTGCCTGTGGGGACCGAGATTGTCGTGCGTCATGGTGATAACGGCAAAGTGATTCCGGTCTGGGTCAAAAGGTGCGGCAATGACATCAACAAAGTTCTGTCAGACCACATCGAGTCCTACGCTGAGCGTCGTGAGGAATACCGCGACTCCGACTATTACGACGATGGCGTACCGGTGACCAACTCGACGAATCATAGAGAGGAGCGATCCTCTCGTGAAGCGTGGAGAGAGGGTCAGGGCCAGAGCCGTAGTGATGATCGCTATATGACCCGCGAGGAATTCCTGGCGGCCATTGCAGCGATGAACAACGGCAGCGAACCTTCCAAGTGGGATCGGTTCTGGACGGGTTTTGATCGGGCGATTGCTGTAGGCGGCGTGTATATGAACTACCGCACCTATCGCGCGCTCAGTAAGCCCATCCGGGTGAAGCCGGTCGGGTGCTATGGTCTGGGGTGCGGACGACCGACCCCGCCGCCACAGAACTCCTGTCCGACCTGCACGCCGGGCCCCCCGCCGCCCCTTCCCTGCCTGCCGGGCAATGTCTGTCACTAGCAGTATCTAGCGGGTGAGCGCAAAGCGCTCACCCGCATTTTTATTATTTGACAAGGATGGTCGACAAAGCATAGGATAGGGGACTAACCCTATTGACACCACTACTTGACATAAAAAACAAGCTAGTCTATAATATACCTGCAAATAAGATTCCTTGGAAATTAGCGCTTTTTCATCTAATTTTCCTGGAAGTCCCTTATTATCCCACCTACACATAAACCTTTATGTCCAATATTCTTAAAAAAATGCAGATCGCCGCATTGGCGCTCATTCTGGTATCCACGTTGGTACCTTCGTTTGGTTCCGCGTTCGCCCAGACTGCGGCGAATGCTACCACGCATTATGCCGACAATATTACGCAGACCTCCGCTAACCTTTACGGTAGCGCTACTTTTCAACCGGTTTATGAGCGGTTTGAAATTAGAACTTCGAATGGACAAGTCTATCAGGTAGATGCCAACAATGGTTTCGGTACGGCCTATAATCTTCAGCCGGGTACGACTTACTCTTACCGCTACGTGGCCTACGATGGTTCGCAGACCTGCTATGGTGATTGGGTAGATTTTACTACGCTGAGCTCAGTTAATCCGGTGGCATGTCATGCTTCCATTTCTTGGAGTCCGAGTGTTGTAAACTCCGGTCAGGCTGCTACGGAAAGCTGGACGGTTACCGGTGCGGATTCCGCGACGGGTTACTGCACGGGCATTGATCAGGCCGAACATGGTATTGGTCTCGGTCCGCAGTCGTATACGTTTTACCCCACCCAGACCATGACCTGTACGGTCAAGGCTTTTAAGGGCGGACAATTGTGCGACAGCGCTTCGGCAACGGTGACGGTTAACCAGCCCCAGCAGGTGTGTAAAGATACGACTGCCAACAATTACGGTCAGCCCCTTCCGTGTACCTATACTCAGAAGTGTCTTGATACGACTGCCAACAATTACGGTCAGCCCCTTCCTTGCACGTATACGCAGAAGTGCTTGGATCCGAACGCGAACAATT
>CAZEJX010000062.1:0-4550 GCA_964512715.1 uncultured Candidatus Saccharibacteria bacterium | reverse complement strand
CTCGTTAAGAAAAGCCGGAAGCCCTTGAATTCGAAAACCAAGGTCCCGGCGCTTTCCTATTATTTCAATACGCTCCAGAACCGGCCGGTGAATTCACCGTCGCCCTTCAAGCGGGGAGTCTGCATCAAGGTTTTCACGACGACCCCGAAAAAGCCGAACTCGGCTATCCGTAAAGTTGCCCGCGTGCGCCTTACCAATGGCTCTGAAGTTACCGCGTACATTCCGGGTGAAAAACATGCCCTCCAAGAGCACTCCATTGTGGTCATTCGCGGCGGCCGCGTAAAAGACTTGCCGGGCGTACGCTATCACGTTGTTCGCGGCGTCTTAGACGCGACGGGTGTGGAAGGACGCAAGCAGCAGCGTTCGAAATACGGAGCGAAAGCAGGAAAAGCCAAGAAATAGCAGAAGGTGCAAGTTGCTAGGTGCGAGTAAAATCCACTAGCACCTCGAACCTAGAACCTAGAACATGCGCAAAAAAAGAGTTTACAAAAAATATCACAAGCCGGACACGCAATTTGATCGCGTAGATTTGGGACGTTTCATCAATAAGGTAATGTGGGACGGCAAGAAAGCTTTGGCAGAGCGCTTGGTCTACGGAGCTTTCGAGAAAGTGAAAGCCGAAACCAAGGAAGAGCCGCTCGCGGTTTTCGAAAAAGCTATCGAGAACGCCTCGCCGCAGATCGAAGTTGTTTCTCGCCGCGTTGGTGGCGCAAACTATCAGGTGCCGCAGGAAGTCTCGGCGCAGCGCCGCTTCACCCTTGCCGTGCGCTGGATCATCGATGCCGCCCGTGCGGGTAAAGGCAAGCCGATGGCAAATAAACTTGCCGCGGAAATCATTGCCGCTTCCAAGAACGAAGGCACGGCTATCAAAAAGAAGCAGGACATGCACCGTATGGCCGAAGCGAATCGCGCCTTCGCGCACTTCGCGAGAAGCAGAACGACCACAAATTAAACGACAAGGGATTTAGAATAGAGGATTTAGGATGTAGATATATTCCTAAATTCTCAATTCTCAATTCTCAATTCTTTTCAAATGCCTCGCAAATATCCTATTGAAAAAACCCGCAACCTCGGCATCATCGCGCACATTGATGCCGGCAAAACAACGGTTTCCGAGCGCGTCTTGTTCTACACCGGCGTGTCTCATAAAATCGGCGAAGTCCACGAAGGCGCGACCGTCATGGACTGGATGGAGCAGGAGCGCGAGCGCGGTATCACGATCACCTCTGCCGCAACCACCGCTTTTTGGATCCCGACCCATCGCAAAGGCGATAAAAATTTTGAGCATCAGATCAACCTGATTGATACCCCGGGACATATCGACTTCACCGTGGAGGTGAAGCGGTCACTCCGTGTTTTGGACGGCGCAGTCGTCGTCTTCGACGGTGTCGCTGGAGTAGAACCGCAATCCGAAACCAACTGGCACTATGCGGACGATTATCGCGTACCGCGCGTTTGCTTTATCAATAAATTAGACCGCATGGGTGCTTCATTTGAACGGAGCTTCGCCTCTATTTTGGATCGTCTCACAAAAGACGCGGTGCGCTTACAGTTGCCGATTGGCTTGGAGAGCGATTTCAAAGGCGTCATTAATTTGCTTGAGAAAAAGGCCTATGGTTTTGAAGGGGAACATGGCGAGCGCATGGTGGAAATTGAGATCCCCGAGAATATGAAAGAAGAAGTAGAGACCCGTCGCCATGAACTTATCGAAAAAATCGTGGAAGCGGATGACGCGGCGATGGAAAAATATCTTGGCGGCGTTGAGCCCTCGCTCGATGAATTGAAGAAAGCGCTCCGCAAGGGCGTTATTGCGAACACCATCGTACCCGTTCTCTGCGGTTCAGCGCTCAAAAACAAAGGCGTGCAGTTTATGTTGGATGCGGTCATCGACTACTTGCCGTCTCCGCTCGATTTGCCGCCGGTGAAGGGCACGGATGAAAAGACCGGTGAGGAAATAACCCGTGGTCCGAAAGATGACGCGCCGTTTGCAGGTTTGGCGTTCAAAATCGCAACCGATCCGTACGTAGGATCGCTCGCGTACTTCCGCAATTACTCCGGTGTTTTGAAAAAAGGCTCCTATATTTACAACGCTACGAAAGGCGAGCAGGAACGTATTTCCCGCATCGTGCGCATGCACGCCAATGAGCGCGAAGAAGTGGATGAAGTGTATGCGGGTGACATCGCCGCATTGGTAGGTTTGAAGAATACGACGACCGGCGACACGTTGTGTGCTCCGGAATCCCCCGTGATCTTGGAGTCCATTACCTTCCCCGAACCGGTCATTTCGATGCGCATTGAACCGAAAACCAAAGCTGACCAGGAAAAAATGGGCACTGCCTTGCATCGCTTGGCGGATGAAGACCCGACGTTCCGCGTCTCTGGTGACCCGGAAACCGGCGAGACCATTATCGCTGGTGTAGGCGAATTGCAGCTCGAAGTCTTGGTGGATCGCATGAAGCGCGAATTCGGCGTGGAAGCCAACACCGGCCGTCCGCAGGTAGCCTACAAAGAAGCGATTACCGGCGAAGCCCGCGCGGAAGGCAAGTACATCAAGCAATCCGGCGGCCGCGGACAATACGGCCACTGCTGGCTTGCTATCAAGCCGCGGGAGCGAGGCGAAGGTTTTGAATTTATTGATGCCATCAAAGGGGGTTCGATTCCGAAGGAATTCATCGCTCCGATTGAAAAAGGTGTTAAAGAAGCGATGGATCGCGGTATTATCGCCGGCTTTCCGGTGATTGACGTTGAGGTAACCGTAGATGACGGTTCCTACCACGACGTCGACTCATCCGAAGCGGCGTTCAAAATTGCCGGCTCTATGGCTTTCCAGGCAGCGGCAAAGATGGCGAAGCCGGTTATCTTGGAACCGATCATGAAAGTTCAGGTATTAGTACCGAACGATTTCATCGGCGAAATCACCGGCGATTTGAATTCCCGCCGTGGACGCATTGAGTCCATGGAAGATCGCGGCACCATCCGTGTCATTGAAGCTAAAGTGCCGCTCTCCGAAATGTTCGCGTATGCCACTCAAATTCGTTCCATGACCCAGGGTCGCGGCTCCTTCTCAATGGAGTTCTCGAGCTACGAACCCGCGCCGAAAAACGTTGAGGCGCAGATCGTGGAAGGAAAAAAATAGCAAAATCCTAAGAGCGCAGGGGATTGACGCTAGGGCGGTTTTTGCGCTAGAATGTCGGAGCTGAATTTGAGAGTAGTTTCAAGCTGCGTTACTAGCAAATTTTATGATTGGCTAGGCGCGGCGAAGAAGGTTGTAGTTTGATACTACGCCTTCGAGCCGCAACGACGCCAAGCGAAAAATTTGCTGTAACCCGAAGGGAGAGGGCTAAAATCGGAAATATCTTCGTCGAAAATTCTTGCAGGACGTCCAGTCCAGCTTCGAAATTTCTCCTCGATCTTTCCGATTTTAGACTCTCTCGCGGCAGAAAATACTCTCAAAATCAACTCCAGCCGTTTTTAATAACGCAACGTTTGCAAAAATAAAAAAAAATAAACAAAAAACCTGGCAAAAAAAAAAAAAGTTACACTTGTATCCTGTTTCAACTTAGCTGTACAAGAGTCATGCCCGGGGGTCCCGGGGTGGTGTTATTCCCCGGGGGGGACAGCCATCGGGGACCCCAGGAGTCCGGATGGGTCGCGCTGGCACGCCCGCCATAAGCGTCTTTGCCGGAACGTCGCCTGTCACAATCGATCCGGCCGCGATGACGGCGTGGTCGCCAATGGTTACGCCGGGAAGGATCATTGCTGAGCGACCGACCCAAACGTTGGCACCAAGGCGAACTGGCGCAACCCGGGTTGGACGCGACGGCTCCATGGGATGGTGGTCAGAGTCGAAAATGGCCACCAAGTCCCCGATCAGGCAATGGTCCACGACCACGATGCTGTGATTGGCGACGACCGTGGCGCCAGTGGTGATGAAGACACGGTCGCCGAGCAGCAGGGGACCATTCTTGCCAGCTCCCACCTCGATCAGGATCGTCTTGGAACGCAAGAACAAGCGCCCACACTTGATCGATCCGCCCGTGATGAGCACCGGGTGCCGCCCATCCACAGTCACGATGGCTGAACGCGCACCCGACCAGCGGAATACGGCCGTGGCCCAGAGGCTGGAGTGCAGGTGACGAATCTTGACCACTGATCACATCCACCACAGGAGTGCGAAACTAACCGAGGTCGCGCCGAACCGCGTCGCCACGCCGGGCGTAGGGACGATCATTGACCTCGTCAAGAGCACGCGGCGCGCGGCCGCGGATTTTGTGGCGAGCACAGGTCGTCACAGTTTGGAAGTAACCTTTCTGTCCGGAAGGTTTAATCCCTCGGATTGACATGACGCTGGCGAATGTCGCAAAATACACGCTAAACCTTTGAGGAGCTTCGCAGAAATTGAGTATTGCGACGATCGGTGACGGAGGGATTGCGATGGAATCGATCCACCCCCACGGTCGCCGGCGTCGCCGATGCGAGCATCTGTAATTCCTAAACCGAAAGTGCGGCTCCGGAATGCCAAAGTTCATTGATCGTGCGGAGAAGTCTGA
>CAZEJX010000061.1:0-4626 GCA_964512715.1 uncultured Candidatus Saccharibacteria bacterium | reverse complement strand
ACGCTAACGGTTATCGAATCTTGGTATTTCCATTGGATTCCAGTAATAACTTGTCGAGCCATGTAGCGACCAATGTAATCGGTGCGCTCACGCTCTCATCGCTCGGACCAGCTTCTACTACGCAGCAGTATTTTGCGGCTTCCCCATACGGCGTTGAGTACGATTCGGTAAACGATCGCTTGTTTGTATCAGATAGTGCTAATAATCGGGTTTTGGTGTTCAACACTGCGACGATCACGAACGGCATGAATGCAAGTTACGTCTTGGGTCAGCCGGTATTCACAAGCGCAACGTCATCTACGTCCCAGAGCGGCATGAAAAATCCGCGAACCATAAGCTACGATAGCGTTAATAACCGCCTCTTCGTGGCAGATGGAGACAATAACCGCGTCTTGATCTACGACGTAAACCCCGCGACCATTACCAATGGCGAAAATGCATCCTACGTCTTGGGTCAAACAGTATTCACCACCGCGACCAGTACCACCTCTCAAAGCGGCATGAATTTGCCCTGGGGCGTTACCTATAATTCCACGACGAGCTACCTCATGGTGGCGGATTTGAGCAATAACCGGGTGCTCTTCTTTAACACTGATCCTGCGATCATTTCAAACGGCATGAATGCAAGTTACGTCTTGGGCCAGCCTACGTTTGCAAGTAGCAGCAGTCACACCACCCAAAGCGGCTTCAACGCGCCGGTAACCGCAATGTGGGATAACGATAGCAATCAAATCTATGTATCCGATTACGCCAATAGCCGCGTCATGGTTTTCGATGGCTCCCAGCTTGCGAATGGCATGAACGCGGTCTTCGTGTTGGGCCAGATCAATTTTACTTCTTCAACAGCCGCTGCCACCCAAGGCAATCTCAATTTAGTTCATGCTCCGTTGGGTTTCGACCCCGGCAACAAGCGCTTATACGTAGGTGAGCAACAGAATCACCGCGTTTCGATTTTCAACTTTGTGCATATCACGCTGAATTCTTTGAATTCAGGCACGGTGGGAAGCTCATACAGCCAAGCGATAACTTCCTCCGGCTCGCAGGGCACCCTTTCCTTCAGCGTATCATCCGGCACCCTGCCTTCCGGTTTGAATTTGTCCTCGGACGGCACGATCTCCGGCACGCCGAATATTGATTACGACGGACTCTACACCTTTACCGTTAAAGCCTCCGATAATAATGGCAATGCGGGCACCATTTCGGACTTAAAAACGTACAGTCTGCTTATCAACCAGCCGGTACGAACCGCCTCTACCGGTGGCGGCAGTGTCACCGTTTCTTCAAGTGCTCCGCCGGTTACCTCTACCAATTCCGGAACTAACTCCGGAAACAGCACAACTACTTCTGTTTCAGGATCGTCAACTTCAACGACTCCAACTACCGAGACTCTGTTCGGTCAACTGATTTCATTAATTAGACTTGCTGAGACTAAAGGTTTGCAATTGCCGCCAAGCTTCACTGCCTTGCTCGGAAATAATTCGGGTGCTCTAGAGAATTTCATCTTTACCCATGACATGTACCCGGGCATGCATCACCCTGACGCAAAGGAGCTTCAGATATTTCTGAACTCGCATGGCTTTACGGTGGCTGAAAGCGGTCCGGGCTCCACAGGCCATGAGACGGAGTATATGGGCAAAGCTACCGCAGCCGCCCTTAGAAAATTCCAGGAGGCTCATGCCGCGGACATCCTTCTTCCAAACGGTTTCTCTCACGGCACGGGCATACTTGGCCCCAGCACGAGAGCTTTTATTAATAAGGGGAACTAAATTCTCAATATTATATAATATTGACACCGTACGAGCACTGTGCCAATCTAGGAGTGTTCATTGACAGGCCCGCCGGTCGCTTCCATAGGGGAAGCGCTCACAAGCGACGCCATTATATGGAGGAGTTTGCCATGGCTACTCCCGGGCAAATCACCAAGGTTCAGGAGATCGTCAAAAACAGTCCCCGCAAAGAGCTTCAGGAGCACATTAATCATCATCTTCCCGAGCTTCTCGCCACTCATCCCAAAGATATCGACCCCATGAAATTCTGGGAGAGTCTGGGGTGGATTAAAGAACGGCATAGCATGGTGGTGAATCACAGCCTGTGCCGTGCTTGGGAGAATTCTCTCGGGAAGGGTCACATGATTGACTCATCCCTCTCTTACATCAGGGAGTTTTTTGTAGAGCGAAGCGGAAAGGCTCGCATCGAAGTAGTGCTCTGGCAGTTTGGAAGCCTTAACTTCAAGCAGGGTATGAAAAGGATTTCCAAATTCTTTCGTCCACTGAATCACTACGAACTGGCCATCCTTCTTATGGAAAAGGAAGAGTATCTCCGGGAGAAATATGGAGAGATGATCCTTCTCGGAGAACGCGCCGAATCATCTGATCCGCCTAATGAACTATTCGTCTATGGTTCAGTTCTTACACCTCCTTTGGATTTTTGCGTTGAAGCAGCTGCTGCGATGTCGCTTGCATCAGACTGGTGGCTAAAGAAAGCCTCAGAGGACGGAGACGATATATTCCTCGCTACTGCCCGCATCTAAAACCACACCCGTCGAGTCAGACCTGCCTACCGGCAGGCAGGCTCGACGGCATTTTTTATGCCTCAAGCACCTGCGCTCGTTCACAGATCACTTTCGTTTCCGCATCACGGTTAGAGATCTTGCCTTCAACGACAACAATATTGCCGTCCTGCCAGCAGGTATTCGTGCGTTCCAGAGTGCGAGCGAAAACTACAATCTCCATCGGTTTCGGAGAGAAATCTTCGAGCTGTACGAAGAGCATATTCTGACCGTTTTTGGTCACAATCTTTTTCACCTGGGAAACTAAACCGGCAGTGCGAACAATCGTATCTTCACTGCGCATACCACGTAGTTCTTCGAGTGGACGCGCCTTGATTTGCTGGAAACGTTCCCGGAAGGGGCGCAGGGGATGATCGTTCAAATAGAATCCCAGGAGCTCTTTTTCCCAGGCAAGTTTTTGCTTTGCGGTTGCGGGCGGCGCATCCTTGAGTTTTAACGTGAGCGTAACCGCAGGAGCGGCTGGGCCAAAGAGGGAATTCGTTTGGGCGGCGCCCTTCTTAATCGCACTCGTAAATTTCACAATTTCATCCAGGTTCTCAATAACTTGATTGCGCTCCACTCCCAGCGAATCAAACACGCCTGCTTTTGCGAGGCTCTCCAGCGATTTCTTATTCAAATCTTTATGCTGGACGCGGGTAAGGATATCGTTAAAAGTTTTGTAGGGGCCGCGCAGGACACGCTCATCAATGAGGGCTTGTGCGATAGCATCGCCGACATTTTTAACGGCCAAGAGTCCGAAACGGATTTTTTTCTTGCCTTCTGGTACGAAGCGGGTATAGCTCGCGTTGATATCGGGGGGAAGTATTTCGATGCCTTCCTGGCGCGCTTCGGTGATAAGGAAAGAGATGCGTTCGACATCACCCGCTTCACCGTTCATTAAGGACGCGGTGAATTCTTCCGGATAATGGGCTTTCAGATAGGCAGTGCGGTAGGCGATCAAGGCGTAGCAAGCCGCATGACTCTTATTGAAACCGTAGCGGGCAAAGGGCGGGAAAAGCTCCCAAATTTCCTGGGCGATATTCGCGGGAATACCGTTTTTCACCATGCCGTCTTTAAGTTTCGACTCCTGTTCATCGAGGAGCGCTTTAATCTTTTTACCGATAGCTTTGCGCAGCGTATCCGCTTGCGGCAGGGTATAGCCCGCCAAATCGGTTGCAATGCGCATCATCTGTTCCTGATACACGCCAATGCCATAGGTGTTGCCAAGAATCGGCTCCATTTTAGGATGGAGGTAGGTAATTTTTTCTCTGCCTTGTTTGCGGGCAATGAAGGAAGGAATAAGATCCATCGGCCCCGGGCGATAGAGCGCCACCATAGCGATTAAGTCTTCTAGGCTGCTGGGTTTCAGCTCTTTGAGATATCTGCGCATACCCGCAGATTCAAATTGAAAGACACCGGTGGTATCACCCTTTTGAACCACCGCGAGAGCGGCCTTATCATCGAGCGGTATTTTCGTAATATCCAGATCTTCATTCCGTAATTCTTTAACGAGCCGGACAGTGTCTTGGATGGTGGTGAGGTTTCTGAGTCCCAAAAAGTCCATCTTGAGGAGTCCTAAATCCTCAATTGTGTGCATCTCAAATTGCGTGATGATGTTACTGCGATCTTGAGGTGCACCCTGGAGCGGCACCGTTTCGATGAGAGGATCCTTCGCGATCACCGTACCGCACGCATGGACGGACGCATGACGAGCAACTCCCTCGAGATGGTGAGCGGCATCGAGAAGTCTTTTAACATCCGGATTTTCTTTGGAGAGTGCCTTGAGTTCCGGCACTTCGGCAAGCGCTTCATCCAAATCTTTCATGGGCGGAATCAGTTTCGCTACCTGGTCACAGAGCCCATAGGAAAATCCCATTGCGCGGCCGGCGTCGCGCACGGCCGCGCGGGCAGCCATGGTTCCGAAGGTAATGATTTGTGCCACATGATCCTCGCCATATTTTTCCTTGGCGTAGGCAAGCACTTCATCGCGCCGCGTATCCGCAAAGTCCATATCAATATCCGGCATCTGGATACGCTCCGGATTCAAGAACCGTTCGAAAAGCAAGCCGTAGGTAAGC
>CAZEJX010000060.1:0-4866 GCA_964512715.1 uncultured Candidatus Saccharibacteria bacterium | reverse complement strand
CAGGTGCGAAGGCTTCTAGTGATCAACATGTGCCTTAAGCATAGGAATAGTTCGGATTTAAGCAAGGCGGAGTTTTCCACAGGAATTTGAAGAAATCTAAGGATTCCAAGGTTTTTGTTCAATTGAAATTCTGGGTCATAATGGAACCGATGAAACAGTATTTGGATCTCTTGCGTGATGTCTTGGAGAATGGAACCCGGAAGGAAGACCGCACCGGCGTGGGCACTATCTCAGTTTTCGGCCGCCAAGTTCGCTACGATCTTTCCGAGGGATTTCCGCTCCTCACTACCAAAAAGATTTTTATAAAAGCAATTATTTATGAGCTCTTATGGCTCTTGCGAGGAGACACCAATATAAAATTTCTGACTCGCAATGACGTTAAAATCTGGAACGAATGGGCATTCCAGGTCTACCTTGAAAAAACCGATCTCGATAAAAATCTGCCGCGCTACTCCGAAGCCTGGAGTGCAAAGCTCGCTTTCTTTGTCGAGAAAATAAAAACCGATGATGCGTTTGCAGATGAATACGGTGAGCTCGGTCCTATTTATGGCAAGCAGTGGCGTTGCTGGACGAGTCCAGTAGACGGACGGTGTATCGATCAGATTCAGGAGATTGTGAATCTCATAACGAACGACCCGACCTCTCGCCGCATTATTGTCTCTGGCTGGAACATGGGGGAGATCTTGGAACTTATCAAAGATCACAATCACGCGCCGCCGCCGTGCCACACGCTTTTTCAGTTCATTGTGGTGGACGGAAAATTATCTTGTCAGCTCTACCAGCGAAGCGGCGATATATTTCTCGGAGTGCCGTTTAATATCGCTTCCTACGCGCTCCTCACCATGATGTTGGCTCAGGTAACCGGATTACAGCCGGGCGAATTCATTCACACTTTCGGCGATCTCCATATCTACACGAATCATGTCGATCAGGTGAAAGAACAGCTCGCTCGTGAACCCAGACCGTTGCCGATGATGAAAATAAACCCGGAGGTAAAATCAATTTTTGATTTCAAGTACGAGGATTTTACTTTGGAAAATTACGATCCGCACCCGGCCATCAAGGCGCCTATTGCCGTTTAATTCGCTGTCATCTCGCGACTTGATCGCGGGATGACATTCGGTTATAAACTAACCAGTACAAAAGGAGAAAACATGCTTTCGATCATTGCTGCCGCTTCCGAAAACAATGTCATTGGGAACAAAGGTCAAATTCCCTGGCGTCTTCGGAATGACATGTTCCGATTCAAGGAGATTACCACTGGCCACCCCGTTATCATGGGACGAAAGACCGCCATGTCTTTCGCCAAACCGGGAGAAGATCCAAAACCTTTGCCCAATCGGCGAAACATCGTCGTAACCCGGCAACCGGATTTCAAGCTTGAGGGCTTCGAAGTTGCCAATTCCCTCGAAGAAGCTTTAGTTATATCGCTCGATAATGATCCTGGCCGAGAAACATTCATTATTGGCGGAGGCGAGCTTTACAAAGAAGCTTTGCGCTATGCTCGCCAGATCTATCTCACTCGCGTGCACGCCGAAGTGGAAGGCGATGCTTTTTTCCCGGAACTTCATTCGGAAGAATGGGAAGAAATAAAAAAAGAGAAAGGCGTAGTGGACGAGAAGAATCAATTTCCACACACCTTTCTCGTTTACGAACGCAAATAAAAAACGGCGCCCCGCGGGGCGCCGTTTTCCTTGTTACAAAGCAACGAGCGAATCGTTTTCTAGTTTGAGATCCAGAGTATTTTCTTCGGTTGGCTCGGCAAGATCATCATTCGCTTTATGCGATAAGAATTTCACGCTGAGCACGCCATCTTTGATTTCAAGCGACTGAACGTTATCGCGATCACCAAGGAAAAAGGCATCCACATAACGCGGCGAGCCATTGTCGTTTTTGAATACCACCACACTCACGAAATTCTCGCCGCGAGATCCGGCTTCCGAAAGCACCGTGGCAATATCCGGAGCGCCATCACCGTCCATATCGCCAGAAGCAGAAAGCGCGCCCGTATCAATTTTCACCTCACCCAGAGTTGTGTTCACAATGGGCTTCAGAAGCGTGTCTGCAATCGAGGCCATTTGAAGCTCGCTGCCAGCCGTGGCTTCTTTGGGGTGGCTATTGTAGCGGACTGCCCAAATAACGATTCCTACGATAATAACGAGAGTAACGGCAACTGATAGAACGGTTTTATTGATTTTCATGCCCTCTATAATGCTCCCTGGGAAACCTTTGTCAAATAGACTATAATAACCCCATGAGCAAAACTTTATGGGTTGTTTTGGCAGTGGTTGTGATTGTGGGCGGCTATATGTGGATGGGCTATAATAGCTTCGTCTCGGAGAACGCGGCAGTGGACGCGCAGTGGGCACAGGTCCAAACGGTCTATCAGCGCCGTTTCGATCTTATTCCAAACTTGGTTGCTTCGGTCAAAGGCATCATGAAGCAGGAACAGGACGTATTTAACGCGATTGCCGAAGCACGCACTCATTACGCGGGCGCGACGACCGTAGATGAAAAAGCAGCGGCTGCTACTCAAGTGGAAAGCTCGCTCTCGCGGCTCTTGGTGATCATGGAAAATTACCCGCAGCTTCAGTCTTCTCAAGCTGTACAAAATCTCATGACTCAGCTTGAGGGCAGCGAGAATCGGATTTCAGTGGAACGTCAGCGCTACAACGATGCAGTGAAGGTATTCGATACCCGCGTGCATCGCTTCCCGTCAAATATTGTCGCGGTACTCTTCGGTTTCAAGGATCGCACCTACTTTAACGCTAGCGAAGCGGCTCAGAACGCCCCGCAGGTACAGTTCTAGAAGAAAATTGAGAATAGAGTATTGAGAAGTGAGCGATGGTCTAAGCATCATGCGCAAATTATGTATTACGATCCTCTGCGTGCTCACGGTTTCTATGCCGCTTGTTTCGCGCGCGCAATTCCAGGTTCCCGGTAAGCCCACCGGGTTCGTAGATGATTTTGCAAACGTTATCGCTCCGGCCGACCGCGCGAATCTTCAGAGCAAACTGTCCGCATTCAATGCCTCGACTACGATCGAGATCGCCGTTGTGACTGTGCCCTCGTTGGGCGGCGACGAAATCGCTCACGCCTCTATCCAGATCTTCGACGCTTGGAAAATCGGTAAAGCAGGCAAAGACAATGGCGTCCTGGTGCTCGTAGCGCCCACGGAGCATCAGGCGTGGATCACAACCGGCTACGGTTTGGAAGGCGCGCTCACTGATTTGCAGAGCGCCTGGATTGTGCGAAACGTCATGATTCCGGAATTTAAGAATAATAATTACTACGCGGGTTTGGATGCGGGGGTGGATTCCATAATGTCCGCGGTAAGCGGCGAAGCGACCATTCCTTCGGAAGATTCCACTGATTCCTCAAGTTCCGGCAACGGTTGGGATATAGAAACTATTTTAGAGATCGCTTTCTTCGGCATCTTTTTCCTCGGCCGTGTTTTCGCCATCGTGCTCGGCCGCAGCAAATCGTGGTGGTTCGGCGGAGTTCTGGGTGCGCTCATAGGACTCTTAGTTTTACTATTCGCAAGCAGGACGTTAGGCCTCATCGCGATCCTGCTCTTCACGCCTTTCGGGCTGCTCTTTGACTACATTGCTTCCAAAAATTATGAAAAGTGGAAAGACAAAGGCGGTCGTGGTCCGTGGCTCGGAGGCTTCGGTGGTGGCGGTGGAAGCAGTGGTTTCGGCGGCGGAAGTAGCGGGGGATTTGGAGGTTTTGGTGGCGGCAGTTCCGGTGGTGGCGGTGGCGGCGGAAGCTGGTAAATAGAAAAAGAAAATCGCCCCGCTGGCGCGGGGCGATTGTTATGTGATTATCCTTTGCCGCCACTTCCTCCATCACACCAAGAGCAGGGGAACGTGCCACCCGGGATATTTCGTGCGGTGGAGTCATCGAGCACAAGCTCCAAGTACCCTTTGCTATTCACAATGTAGTACTGGGCTCGGATGCTGTAGACGAACCCCTCAAAGGTTAAGTACTCGAAGAGTCGCTCCTGCGGACCATCCTTGGCTTCAACGAGCGCAGGGAGAGCGAACGAGAAATGATACCACTGCGAATTGGTCGCGAGCTGCCCTTCGGCAAAGCTTTCGAGCCAGCCGCCCTGAGGCGCGTTCTGTAGAGTAACGCGCGATTCCAGGTACTCGCCCTTGCCTTGCCGGATGACTTGAATCTCGATGCCGGGCACTTTGGGTTTCGGGGCTTCGTCGGTATAAAACTGTTCGACGTTGCTCATCGCATATCGGCCGCATGGAGTCGGCACGAGAAACGCTTAACCGCCTTTCATTGCGGGGAAAAGTCCCCCTTCCCCCCCAAGCAACCTCAATAGGGAAACCCTTGCGCCCGCCCGAATCAATTGGAAAGCTTTTCGTAGACTCTTCTTTCGGGTCAGAACCGTGAATCCAATACCACTCGCCACTGCGGGCATCGGTCTCAAGCAGTTGCAACGTCAGTTCCTTATGGGCTCCGGCACGGCCTTCGTAAGAAATCTGTGTGAGGAGGTCTCCTGGTTTGGCATTGACGACAAAATAATAGACTGTCTTCGCTTCGCTTCCAGGGAGTGGACCGCTCACGACACCGTCATCGCCGACCGGCGACGGGAGGAAGACCGAACGAGAAAACCCATTGTGAGGTTGCGGACTCTTCGGGGCCGCACCGCTGACGGCGGTTCCGCCCAACTCGACTCGAAACTGTCCGGTTTCCGGGCCCTGTACAGTGAGGCGGACGATCTGGCGGCCTTTTCTATCAATCGCGAAACTGCGGGTGGCCTCTTCGACTGGGTCGGAGCCGTGGATCCAATACCATTCGCTTTGTTTTCCGCTCTCGTTGAGAAGCGATAACTCTAACTGCTTATCTGCT
>CAZEJX010000059.1:0-4932 GCA_964512715.1 uncultured Candidatus Saccharibacteria bacterium | reverse complement strand
CACAATTAATGTCTCGAACACGTCATTGCGCGGTACCCGCCGCGCAATCTCATGAGATCCCGCGGTGCCTACCGCGGGATGACGATAGAAGACTCTCGTCAGTAAATCTGATCGTAACTCGCATAGGTGTTATTCGGATCCCAGAGGAGCCAGCCAGCATAAGCGCTCGAGGTGGCAAAAACATCATCAACGGCTCTGATTTCATCCTGCACCATCGCGGGAGTATAGGTAGCGCCCAAATCAAACACCTGGATCCAGGGCCGGAATTTGGCGAGTGGCGCAGTAGATGAAGCCGCAAGCGCTGTGCGGCGAGCGAGACCCTGGGCAAGCGACTGCTGCATCACCTCATACGGGTGCTCGGCTGGTTTTTTGAAGCCGAAGGTGCCCGGAGCGAAGTGGGATGGATACACCATTGGCGCAATGTAGTCGAAATACGGCAAGGCGTCTTCGAGCTCCTGGCCAATACCCATGTCGCCGCGATCTACCACAACCAGGCCGAAGAGATCCGCGGAAATTTTCTTATTCGGAAACCGCTGACGCAGATACGCGAAAAATTGTCGCAACACTTCGTGGCGCGGCGTAGTCTCATTCCAGAAGGGGTAGCTCGCGTTGTCCAAATTGCCATCGGAGGGAAACCGCACGTAATCGAAGTTGGCTTCATCAATACCGTGCGAGAAAGCATCGTCCGCAAGCCCCGCCACATACTCCCAAGTCGGCTTACCAGCCGCATCGAGCCAGGCGAGTCCTTTCTTATCGTGCCACAGCCCACCGGTCGTCTTATCCTTGAGCGCCAGTTCGGGATGCGCTTTGGCAAATATCGGATCCTGAAACACTGTAATGCGCGCAATAATATAGATATGCTTGGCGTGGAGCTCTTTAACTAACGCATCAATATCGGCAATGCGAATTTGGCCCTCCGCGCCCGAAGCTTTGGCGGCAGGGTCCGCCATCGCGTAGGAAACATATCCGGAATAATCTTTAATATCGATCACGACCGCGTTAATATGCTTCGCTTCCGCCGTAGCCAAAAACTGTTCCATGCGCCGATTCGAACCTGAAACCCATGCGCTAAAATATTTCGCCCGCACGACCTCCGGCGGATTCTCTAAGCCTGCGGCAACCGTTGTCGTCGCCACCGTGTCCTCCGCTTTCGCTTGTGGAAGTTCTGCCGCGGCCTGCGGCGCATTCGTAATACTCATCACGGCAGGCTGATGCGCGAAAGAAAAAGCCACACCGCCAAACACAATGAGAGCTCCGGCAAGAAGCGCGATTTTAACTCCGGGTGTGCCTTCTCGAACGGGATCCATGCGTATAATCCTATCCGAACACGCTGCACCCCACAATTGGAAAACTCGGAAGAATTACAAATCTCCTTCGGACAGATTTTGTACAGCTGTACAAAATCTGTCCGACCAGTTCCGACCAGTTTTGCTGATGTACTACATCCCGCTGACAATATCTACTTCTTTAACTTCAAAAAACTTGAGATATCCCAGAATATTCTTCCCTCCCAAAAATTCAATAAAATAAGGAGGGAGCGGTGGACCAAGC
Source organism: uncultured Candidatus Saccharibacteria bacterium (assembly GCA_964512715.1). Taxonomy (GTDB): domain Bacteria; phylum Patescibacteriota; class Minisyncoccia; order UBA6257; family 2-01-FULL-56-20; genus JANWIW01. The sequence goes on along the minus strand of CAZEJX010000059.1, from coordinate 3,381 downwards.
CACATGCTTTGATGAAGCATACGAAATCCGAGCAAGCGTAAATTTGTCGAGAGGATCCGTCGCTCCTTATTGCATGATTGCGGAATATCGTACGAGATTATTACTCTCTTATCGGTTTTCAGGTATTTGCTATTTTTTCTTGCAATGTGAAATATCCCCTTTTTGGTAATTACCCACTGCGTTTTTTTCTTAGCCACCAACCCTCTCTCGACCAAACGGAGGATAGTTCTCTACACATGTTCCTTGGTATGATCCGGAAATCTGCGGAGAAGAAGATTTAAATTCCCATAAACACTCATATGCCTGAGTCGCTGATATGACGTAGCCCTGTCACAAAGAAAAACGAGGATCATATCCGGCAATCCCTTATACAATTCACTCACTTGTTCGGACAATTTTTGCATAGCTGTACATTTATTGTCCGACAGGTTATTCAAATTTCCATAAAGAAATTTTAAAGAGGTTCTAAAATTGCGGGCGGGGCAGGAGGCGGGTATACTCTAGGCATGGCAATCGCCCTCTACCGCACCTATCGGCCAAAATCGTTTGAAGATCTCGTAGGACAGGAAGCAAACGTGGAGCTCCTCAAGAACGCGGCCAAAAATGACCAGCTTGGCCAAGCTTATCTTTTCTACGGCCCGCGCGGTACCGGCAAAACCACTTCCGCACGCCTCATCGCGAAACTCCTAAACTGCGAAAAACGCGCAACCGACGCAAAGTTTCGGGCGAAAGGCGAGCCCTGCAACGCGTGCGTGGCGTGCACGGAAATCGACTCCGGCACCTCCTTTGACGTAATTGAAATTGACGCTGCCTCAAACCGCGGCATCGACGAGATCCGCAACCTTAAAGAAAATATCAAAGCCTCCCCCACCGGCGGACGGTATAAGGTCTACATCATTGATGAAGCGCACATGTTGACCGGACCGGCCTTCAACGCGCTTCTGAAGACGCTTGAGGAACCGCCGCGCCACGCGGTGTTTGTCCTCGCCACGACCGAAATGGAAAAACTTCCCGCCACGATCACTTCCCGCACCCAGCGATTCCTCTTTAAAAAATTGCCGAAGGCACTCATCAACGAGCGACTGATCGAAATCGCGAAGAAAGAAAAAATGACGATCGAGCCGGCTGCAGTGGAGCTACTCGCGGCGGCAGCGGAAGGCAGTTTGCGCGATGGCATCTCGCTCCTTGATCAAGTAAGCTCATTTGCAGAAAAAATTACGCTCGAAGGCGTGGAACGTCTGATCGGCCGGGTAGGGCTCGCGCGCGTAGAGAAGCTCGCGGAACTTGTTACAGAAAAAGACGTGAAAGCCGCGCTCGCCTATCTTGAAGAAGTTCACGAAGAGGGTCAGAATCTGGTTCAACTCACCAAAGATCTCATTCACTATCTTCGCAAAATGCTTACGCTGAGGCTTAACCCCGCGCTTCAAGAAAGCATTGGTCTGGAGCTCACTAAAGACGAACTCGCCCGGATGGAAAAAATTGCGAAAGGTGCCGATCCGGAGTTTCTGACTATTGCTATCCGTACGTTTATCCGCGCTTATGGCGAAATGCGCTATAGCCCCTTCGCGATTGTACCGCTCGAAATAGCCATTGTAGAAACCGCGGCATAGCCTTCCGCCTCCTGTTGCGCAAACGCAAGTTTTGTCGTAGGGTAAGCGAAGCATTGTACTGATGCGGAGGTGCTTTCGTGGAGATCCTGCCGCTCCTGCTTCTTAGTCTCACCTGCGCCCTGCCCATCTTCTATTACACCAAAGGAGGACCACTCAGTTTCAAACGATCCGACTACGCCGCTGTTCTCTTCGAACTCCCCTTCCTCGCGCGCTTCGGCGTCACAAAGCGCTGGACGAAAGTGAATGCGGGAACATTCGTGTTTCTGATGGGCACCGTCACGAGCTACTGGATCATCTTCTGCGTGCTGCCCAGGGAATATCGCCTACCCGCGTTCGCTGTAAAAGAAATCGCTTTGCCGCTTATTCTCGGCATCGTCACCCTGCCTGCGCTCTTCCGTAAAATCCTGAAATAAAAATTCCCCGCCATGGCGGGGAATTTTCTTAAGACTGTTGGTAGTAATACTGATACCAGGACTGATACTCAGCGTAGGTCGTATACGGCGGGGGCGTCGGATGAGAAGAACCGAACGATGGCCCGTAGTTTACCGGATTGGTGGAGCCATAGCCGTAGGTTTGCGGATACATCTGCGGGTAGCTTTGGGAGTAGCTCGGCGCGGTATCGTACCCATGGGTAGCATAATAGCGCGCTTCGTAATCCGCATAGGTCGGATACGGCGAGCCGCTTAGAGAAGCCGGTGCGGGATTATACGCTTGGTAGTTATAGTTTTGAGGAGCAGTGCGCGTCGAAGTCTTCGCGTTCGAAGAGCCGTTCGAGGAGCCGTCGTCCAAGGTGCCGATAATAACCGGCGCGGGCACCGTGACGTATTCCACCCGGGTTTGCGGCGGGGCATATTGCGCTTGCTGGCCTACAACATAGTAGGCTTGCGGCGCGCCCTGCACGGCACCATTTGCACCGTACCACGTACCGGAAGTTGCATCGATCGAAGCGACGCCCGGATTCGAAGCCGTGCGCGAGGCACTCCACATGCTCATAGCTGCACCAAACACAACAAGAAGGATCACGCCGGCAATACCGATCATAATTATTTTACGTCCAGTCATAAAAGTAGATGTTAAGTTTTAGATTGAAGATTGTAGCGCGGGTTTAGTAATACGAATACTGAGACGGGTACGAGTAACCATAATTCTGACCGTAATTCTGATTGCAGGTGCAGTAGAGATTGCCGTACGAGCAAAGCATCTGCGAAACCGCACAGGTAAGGATACTTTTTACCGGATCCCGGGAATTATTGTAGTAAGAGTTATAGTTTTGGTAGCCATACATGTTGCCGTAATTCGTATTGCCGTAATTGGCATTGTACATGTAGTAGCCATCGTAGTAATTCGAGGAATACGGGTACGTATAATTCGAATACGACGGGTACGTGTAATTATTGGAATAGTTCGAGTAGTTCGAATACAACGGATACGTTACTTGGCTGTGGGTAGAGGTGTACCAATTTTCATAATCCTGATAGGTAGGATACGAGTACAAATTAGAGTAGTTCTGATACTGGTAATTTTGGTATTGATACGGGGTATAGCTGTAATTTGAGTAGCTATTGTAGGTGGGATACGGCGCATAGCTCGAAGCTTCCGCATGGGAAACGCCAAAGAAAACCAGCGCGAACGAGGTCAAAATCAAGCTGAAAATAAAGAGTTTTTTAGTCATAGTAGGGAGAGTATACGCCGGTCATTTAAAGTTTCTTTGATAGCACTAAGTCGTCTAACTGTAAAGTAACGATTGCCACGCTGATATTTACCCCCACAA
>CAZEJX010000058.1:0-5381 GCA_964512715.1 uncultured Candidatus Saccharibacteria bacterium | reverse complement strand
ATAAATGACTTAGAAAAAAATCTATAAAAAAGGAGGAAGGAACACTCACCTCCTTTAGCGTTAAGCTTTTATTCGGAATAAGTCCGATGGTTAATAAAAATTTATAGAAATCAACGCTGCTGAACTGAATTCTAAAAGATAGGCTGCCTGAACCAGAATGGTTTTCTCCAATTTTTGATTTGATATCTAAACAGCGAGCAAAATTCTCCAATTGCTCTCTATCCTTCGAAGAAAGACTTATATGGCGTCTCCATCCGAATAAAGACATCCATCCGTGGTTAAAAGGCCAATCGCATAAGCAGTCTTTGGAGACCACTTAAAAGCTCTCTGTAGTGGCATTCTTTTATTGTCCAAAAACCTCAAAAACCAGCAAGGTGGGGATAAATATAAAAGCGGCCGACAACGCGTCGGCCGCTTGCAATGTGTCTTGCCACGGCCTTAGGCCCATCCTTTCAGCGGTCGTCCGCTATTTTCCCGAATGAAATCGTACGAGAAGCATCCGCGCAAGCGCGACGGAGAGATCACGGGTCTCTTCACCCCGTTTTGCACGAGGCAAAAGCACAGCTCCCAGATCTTTCCCGAGCCTTAGCTCGGCGTTAATCCAGGCGGTTTCTGCATCTAGTTTTTCCTGAAGCTCAGGATCGTTGATTTCGAAACGCACTGCACGCGGTTTTCCGGATGCATTTTTCTCGACACGAATCATTCCTTCGTAAACACCCTGCGAAAATCGCATGATATCTACCTTAGAGTCACGTGGTTTTTGGAAGCGCTCTTCTGGCAAGATGGCTGACATACACACCTCCTTTCTTTTCAAACCCGGAGTTACTTCCGGCTAGATAAAGCATATTCCTCTTTCAGGAAATAAACAAAATGACCAAGTTTTACTTGGTCATTTTTAATATTCATTAGGCATTCAGGGCAGTTTCGAACACCTGCTCCGCTTCCTTGAATGGAATACCACCCACCGAGGCCAATTCCCCCAGAAAAAGAGTCTTGGCTTTCTCGAACATCTTGAACTCCCTGAACGGGAGTGTCTTCATTTTCTTATTAATGCAATGGAGATCACGAATCACCTCGGCGAGAAGCACGGGATCATTTTCTTGCATCTTCTTCATGTAGACTGAATAGCGACTCTTGTAATTCAGAAAAGGCTCGCTCGGTGGCACCGAAAGAATGGCAAGTGCCTCCTGCATTTTCTCCGGAGATGAAAGCCGTCGCGCTTTGAGGTTCCACTTACGAACAGGTAACAGTAAGCCCATTTCCTTTCCGAAAAATTTCAGCCGATAGATGAGTTCTCCGCCAATAGGCCCGGATTGAATCTCTTCCACCACAGCAACGCCCGTGAGCGGATAAACGATGTGATCCCCAACCCGAAGAGGTTCGTTCATCCATTCTCCTCCGAGTGGTCCGAAAGGCTGAATCTTTGCCGCCTTTTCTTTGGGGTATCCATAGCCACAGGCATCACACACCTTTCCAGAGCAAATCTGATAGAGAGTTCGCCGGTTACAACCAGGACACGTTTCTGCGAACGTGCTTCTTCTCATATAAAGCCTCCAAAAAACTTCCTAATTCATACACCTTTAATTCTGAAATAGCAAAAAGGGTGGCTTTCGCCACCCATGATTCAAAACTACATTGCATCGAGGATTTTCTTGAGGTCCGCAGGCAATTCTCTGCTTGGCGTACCCAGAGCAATCTTTGAGAGCACAGATCCATCATCGAACTCGAGGATGTGGATCGTGATCGTCTGTCGACCACCCGGTATGCCGGCCCGAACAAGGAACGCAGTGGGCATGAAGATTGTTTCACCCAATTCCTTATCAAGAGCCTGGAGCTCCTGCAGACGCAGGCGTCGATCGAATTTCTGGATTCGGAAGACGCTCGACCGTTCGTGAACAACCATCCGTCCCGCAAGAAGATCTGTAGCTTCCGCAATCTCTGGCATTACTCCCCCTTTCCTATTTCGAGATGATTTGAGACAGACCCTCGCCTATCTCAAAGGTATCACTGAAATCTGCGACATCGTCTTCGTTTGGGATTTGAAAATTCGGATATCCGCAATGCGGACAATGAATTCCTTTACAGGTTTCAAACGCTTCCTTGCCACAATTAGGACAGGGAATTGGAGCTTCCATGGCCATAGTGCTCTCCTCATTTTAAAATTCTGCCCTATTCATACACCCTTAAGCCTCAAATAGCAAAACGGGCGGCTCATGGCCGCCCGTTCCTCATGAATTCGTATTGTGCTTTCTGAAGCGCAGCTTCTTCTTTCCGATTCTTCTTACGCTCCAAATCGTTGATTTCTGCTTGATGCTTATCCGCTGCCATAATTTCCCAATTGTTCTCAGCATTCTCGAGGAGCTTAGTGAAACGATCAATCTTATTTACGATTTCGTTGTATTCAGGATCAGCCTCGAGAATTTCCTGCTGACGATTATGAATTGGCAAATTCCTCAGCTCTTCGATTGCGCGAAGAGCTTCTTCGATCTTGCTTAGAGCCTCATCAGCAATTGAACAAAGCTCTTCGCAAGCCTCAAGAAGAATCGTACGTTTTCGACGATTTCCTCCGAAGGTCTGAATAACGGTCGCCTCTCGGACTCTCCCTCCGAACACACTCAAGAGAAAAATAACGAACTTCTGCAAGATCGGCGTATAGGGATACTGTATCTCTACTTGCGCCTTAAAAAGGGCCCGCAAGATGTTCAGTTCTGCAAGGGAGCGTTCCGCTTCTCGGGTGGCATCCTGAAACGATTCAGGATTTTTTCGCTGTTCTTCCACATCAAGGCGCGGACCGAGAAGAACGATCGCGTGAACTTTATCTCGGATCTCTTCTAAGCGTTCCTCGGCACTATTATGAAAGGCATCGAGATCTTCAACGCCCATCTCCTGAAGTTCAGCGGAAACCTTCCTCTCTAAAGCATTCTTTCTACGAGGAAAGAGCTGCGTGGTTTCTGGCATATTCTTCCTTTCTCAATTTTTACTGTTCCACATTATGAAACAGATACTTTGAAATAGCAAGACACCTCTTCGGGGTCTTGGTTTAATAGTCTTTTAAATTGGCTTACACCGACACGCCCAAACGCTTTCTCACTACGCGCGCCGGCTTATTGCGGACGAAGTAGAGTTTGGATTTGTGCACTTTCTTCGGCGAGGAAACAATTTCAAATTTCGTAATATTTGGCGAGCCGATCGGGAATATTTTTTCAACGCCAACGCCCGCGAGCGTAGTGCGAACGGTAAACGTAGCACCAACTTCAGAGCCGTGTTTGCGAGCTAAAACCAACCCTTCAAAAGGAGCTGTGGTTGAACCTTCCCAGACGCGCACACGCGCACCAGGCTTAATGTCTTTGAGTTGTTCGGTAGAGATCATAGGAGAATTTAGCATATAGAATATAGGATTTAGGAAGAAAACGCAAGTGCAACGCTGATTCTTTCATACTAGATTCTAAATCCTCAATTCTAAATTCTACGAAGCGCCCTGCCCCATCGCTTGGCGAAACATATTCACCAGATCGTCTACGGAAGTTTGAGCTTTCACGAAATAGCCCCTCACCCCGAAATTCTGAGCCTTTTGAATATCGCTTTCTTGTCCAAGATTTGAAGCAACCACAATGGGGATGCCGCTGATCTGCGGGTCCATAGAAACACGCTCTAATATTTCAAAACCGCTAAGCTTTGGCATGACAAGATCCAATACCACGAGATCCGGCGATTGCTCTTTAATCATGCGCAAACCCTGTTCCCCATCGAATGCTTGCGTCACAACAAAACCCTCGGTTTCGAGCTTGTGTTTCAAAATATTCGAGAGAAATTTTTCGTCTTCGATAACCAATACTTTTTTCTGAGGAGCGTCAGCCATGTCCTAGATTGTAAGTTATTTTAAAAATTTGGCAAAAAAGCGGCTCACTGAGCCGCCCATCAATCCCAACCTAGTGAAGCAGGGCTGCGAAATATCTCAATTTCAGCGCCGTTCTCAATCCTCACGAGTTTGTGTTTGCTATATATGTAACTTGTATCTACCAATTTCGGAAGCTGAGTAATAGCATCGCCATCAGAGCTCGCTTCAAAAAGGGTCTCACCGGTCTTTACGTATTCCGGCAGAGGTAAATCATCTTCAAAATACGAATCAACGGGAGCACCATTGTCATAAAGATCCTTGAATGAATCGATTCTATAGCTAGACATTGCGCCTCCTCCTTTGCTGAATAGTTTATAGAACAAATATCCGAAAAACACAAAATCCCCCTGACGGGGAGTTTATGCAAAGAATCTTTTCGTTGCCCCAAATGTGAACCGTCCGAAGACGGCTTGAATCCAAATTTCCAGGTGTGAGTTCTAGAAAAAGGTCCCACACCTAGACATTCCGATCCATCGACAGTTGCCTGATTCAATCAGACAAGTTTAATTGATCCACGCACAGCTTCCGCTACGCGTGCCTTGTTACGACTTAGCCCATGTCACCGATCCTAGGCTAATCCCACTTGCGTGAGATTTTACCTATTACCGGCTCCCTTGGCTTGACGGGCGATTATCTTCCTAAAAACAAGGAATTGATGTTCCCACCGTACGGACGGGTTTCCCGTATACGGCGAGCTCAATGCATTTGTTGTTTCATCGTGTAAAGTTTTTCCAAGCCATCCGGAGTTAAATGATCTCCCCGCTCGATACCTTCGAGCAGAGAGCAAAAAATTTCGAAGTCCTTTCTCTTCGATGGAAATCGAAGCCGATTTTCTTTAAAGAATGGAATGATTATATTCTTCAGATCCTCGCGATTAAACACTTCGAACCTATAACAGTTCTGATGATTAACCCGGGAATCTTTCTGAAAATAAACGCTTCCACACTTAAAGAAATCTTTCAGGGCATCCAAGATTTCTTTATCTCTTTCGATGAGTTTTACATAAAATCTTGGTTCTATGCGAACTCTTCGAATTTTTGACGATGACGTGCCTTTACGGACGAATGCAGTAAAACTGCCTTCGCCATCAACCAAACCAACAATGTAATCTTGAGTGAGTGCCTTCATCGTAAAACGACTACTATGACTCAGCTGACTTCTGACGCTGCGTCAGTTTTTATTTTACCATAATCTTTAATAACTATGGACAGCCATCAGATCTCCACAGGTCAGTTGCATAACTTTTCCCTGCATCCCGACACGGTTTTATTTGATTTTCGCCATGCTCACCGCCTATCCATGGCTCAATCACCGTTTTTTTAATCGGGCTGCTATTTGCCTCCGGATCCTCCACCCGCGATTTTCGCAAATCGGGGCTATCCTTCGGCTACGCTCCAGTTAGACATCTGGAGGAGCTGATTTAAACAGCTTAGTTTTGCAACCTGCTGCGCGCTTTTATTGTGAGTACAGGACTCGAGAACGT
>CAZEJX010000057.1:0-5948 GCA_964512715.1 uncultured Candidatus Saccharibacteria bacterium | reverse complement strand
AAGCTCCGAATCAGAGCGATGCGATCCGTCAGGCAAACCTGAGGATCGCGGAATTTCGCCTGCGGCACGAAAAAGAGCACGGTTCACTCAAAACGTTTCGGACGAATCTCGCCTTGCCCCCGACGGTCCCGCCCTGGCGGTACTGTTACCCGCCCAAACAAGAGTCGTAGTTTTTCGCGGCGTCCTTCGGACGCCGCTTTCTCGTTTTAGAAAGTACGCTATACTGTGAGGCATGAAAGTTACTCTTTATATGGCGATTACGGCGAACGGTTATATTGCGACCGAGGCGGGGGACTCGAGCTTTACTTCGGAGAACGATGGTAAGAAGCTCGCGGAGCTTGCACGGAAGATCGGCAATGTTGTCTGCGGTCGGGGCACGTATGACGCGCTTGTAAAAGACGGCAAATTCCCGATGCCCGGAACGTTGAATGTCGTCATGACTTCCGAGCCACCCCAAACGGAGCCGCTTGAAAACGTACTCTTCTTCCAAGACTCAGCTGAAGAAGTGCTTGAGGAACTTGCGCGGCGCGGCTTCTCTGAGGCGCTTATTGCCGGTGGTGGTGCCTTAAATGGCAGTTTCCTTACGGACGGGTTGGTGGATGAAATCTATCTTACCGTAGAGCCGATTCTTCTTTCCTCGGGTATTCATCTTTTTGAAAACGCTGACTTTCGTCGAGAGCTTGCGCTTATCGGTACGGAAAAGATAGCGGACGACGAGATTCAGCTCCATTACGCCGTAAAGAAGGGCTAAACATGAGGGTCTTTTTCTGCACTGGCAGCCCGGGAAGTATTTTGGTATAGAGAATATAGATGCTTTACAAAGAAAGGAGGGCGCCATGCGCCGATTTGCGGTACTACTTGTGTTTGGCGCGAGCTTGGCAGCCGCGAATGTCGCGGCGTGTGATTTTGAGAAGGCCAGACAGGAAGCTCAAACGCTTTTGGCCAGTTTGCCCCTTCAGGTGAGCGGGAGGGAGGAGTACGTACAAGTTTTGGAATTCCCGAATGGGGATTCTGAGCCAATGCGTCCGCATATGGATTACGCTTCGCGAGAGATCGGTTTTGCTCTCCTCGAAATGGAGACGTGCACGGTGCGTTGGTTCAAGGAGTCACGTCAGATAGTTCGTGGGCGACTCACTGCGCCTTCTCCTGGTCAGGCTCGCTTAGCGCCAAGGGCTTTCAAGCCGATCTGGAACGATTTCAATAGTCAGACCACGACCGGCGATCCAAAGCGTGTAGTGATTGGCATACAGTGGGTCTTCTTTAGTCGATCGGGCAGCATATTCTACGTTCCCTATTCGGAAGATTTTGCCGGAGCTTTTCCTAGTTTAGGCGAGATTGGCCGGCGGCATTTTCTTTCAGATATGGATGAGAGTCTGGCTTTCCTTTTGAATCTCGGCATGATTGATAGCAATCTCGAAAGAGAATTGCACGCGATGTTGCCGCTGATCTTCGCGAGCGAAAGCATTGATCCCTTCGAATTCAAAGCTGCGGACATGAACACTCGCGCACGGCTTATGGAGGAACCATTTTTGATTTTGGGCGCGAATGGCGAGATTGCCTACACGCTCAAAGTGAGCTCCGCTGGCGCCAGAGGACCGATGCAGGTCTATGGGAAGTCATGCGATGATGTGCACAAAAATTTCCCCAAAGCTTTTCTCGCGGAGGATTGTAATAGTGGACAGCTAGGAAGTCACAATCACATCGCGAACATCATGGCTGCGGCGCTGGAATACAAACTCCATCGCGCGACCCTTGTGCGTTTGCTCGGTCGGGGAGTGCTTCGTCGGCACGATTTTTCACGGATGATGATGGCTTCCTATAACGGTGGTCCGGGTCATGTGGTCAAAGCGTTCCGGGCCTATGGCGAGAATTGGGAGCGTGCTCACTATGTAAAGGTGGGCAAGAAGAAGGTTCTTTCCAAGAATTCTCTCCTCCTCGAGACAGTGGACTATCTCTTCAAGTACACCGCCCTTCAAGCTGCCGCGCAGGCAAAGCCAGGTGCAGAAGTTGCAATGAGCGGGACGCGTTAGCGTCCCGCTTTTCTTTTTGCTTAGGGAACCATCCGTTTGTGCCTCAATTCGTGCAAAATCTTGCAGGGCGCCACGATACGAGGGTCTACAATGCGGTAATAGATGTTCAAACCCTTGCGACGAGTGAGCACCAGGCCATTCAGGCGTAGGAGTGCCAGGTGCTGCGAGATATTGGCCTTGGGGAGCTTCGTAATCTTGATGAGGGTCTCTACGGCGACTTCACCTTTCTTTAAGATATTGAGGATTTCAAGGCGTTTGGGGTTCGCGAGCACTCTATAAATAGAGGCATTGCGGCGGTAAGCCTCGCGGGGAAGGGGAGATTTCATAATTTGCATGATTCTAAATTAGATGAAGGGTTCTGTGAAGAGGTTTATCCACTGGTATCCGTTCCGGGGGGGATACATAATCATTCTACCTCTGAATGGAGGCTCTAAAAATTCATTTTCAAACCCCCAATTTTAACCCCTATGTCGACCAAAATTTCCGCAGAGGTGAAGCACAAAAATAATTTCCTTACTCGCCATTTTACAAAAGAAGGAACGCATCCATTCGATGAAGTGATGTGGGTGAAACGCGCGATTAAAGTTACTACAGCAAAAGGAAACGTGGAACGCGAGTTGGAATTTCCGGAATTTTGGTCAGACTCGGCGTGCAAAATCGCCGGCAGCAAATATTTCCGCGGCCGCATTGGTTCAACGGAATGGGAATCGTCCGCGAAGCAGATGATTTCACGCGTGACGGCCACGCTCCGCCGTTGGGGGTTGGAGCAGGGTTATTTCGCGGGCGTTGAAGAAGCGGATGCTTTTGAAGCGGAGCTCGCCTACATTCTCGTGAACCAGCGCGCGGCGTTTAATTCGCCGGTGTGGTTCAACATGGGCATTGATAAACACCCGCAGTGCTCGGCATGTTTTATTTTGTCGGTTGAAGACAGTATGAATTCGATTTTGGATTGGATCCGCACCGAAGGATTGATCTTCAAGCGCGGTTCCGGCGCGGGTATCAACCTCTCGACGCTCCGCAGTACACGCGAAACACTTTCCGCCGGTGGTCATTCCTCTGGTCCGGTTTCTTTCATGCGTGGCGCGGATGCGGTTGCGGGCATGATCAAGTCCGGCGGTTCTACTCGCCGCGCGGCGAAGATGGTGGTTTTGAACGCAGATCATCCGGATGTCATGGATTTCGTTCGTGCGAAAGCGGAAGAAGAGAAAAAAGTGAAAGCGCTTATTGAGGGAGGCTACGATATGTATGATCTGAATCACGAAGCGTGGAATTCGATCCAGTATCAGAACGCGAATAATTCCGTGCGCCTCTCGGATGAGTTCATGCGCGCGGTAGCTCAAGATGATGAGTGGCAGACGCGTTACATCACGACTGGTGATGTGGCAGATACCTATCGCGCGCGCGAGGTGATGCAGGCGATCGCCAAAGCTGCCTGGGAGTGCGGCGATCCAGGCGTGCAGTACGATACGACTATCAACAATTGGCACACGATTCCTTTGGCGGGCCGGATTACCGCTTCGAACCCCTGCAGCGAATACCTTTCGATCGATGATTCGTCCTGTAATTTGGCTTCTATTAACCTCCTCCACTACTTAAAGCCGGATCGTACCTTTGATGTAGAGGGCTTCCGCCACACTGCTCGAACCGTTTTCCTGGCGCAGGAGATTTTGATCGATCAGGCCTCCTACCCGACTGAGAAAATCGGTGAGAATACCAGAAAATTCCGCCAGATTGGCTTGGGCTACGCGAACCTTGGTGCCCTCCTCATGACCCTTGGCTATCCGTATGATTCCGAGAAGGGTCGCATGACAGCCGCTGCGGTGACTGCCTTTATGACCGGTGAAGCCTACAAGCTTTCCGCGGAAATTGCTGCGCAGCGCGGACCATTCTTCGACTTCGCGAAACATCGCAAGGATGCGTTGCGCGTCATGGATATGCACGCCGCAGCGTTGGATAACGTGCGAACCGAAGATGTCTTCGATCCGGCATTGGATCGCGCCGCGCGGAAAGCATGGAAAGAAATGCTCGTACTCGGTAAGAAACACGGTATCCGTAATTCCCAGGCGACCGTACTCGCGCCAACCGGTACCATCGCACTTATGATGGATTGCGCGACGACCAGCGCCGAGCCGGAATTCGCTTTGGTCAAAATGAAGCAGCTCGTGGGTGGCGGTTACATGCAATTCGTGAATACCACTGTGGAACAAGCCTTGCATAACTTGGGTTACAGCGAAGACGAAGTGCGCCGCATCGTGGATCACGTAAAAGAGCACGGCACGATCGAAGGAGCGCCAGCGATCAAAGAAGAGCACTTGGCGGTATTCGATTGCGCGGTGAAACCGCAGAACGGCGCGCGCGTTATTTCCTGGGAGGGCCACGTGCGCATGGTAGGCGCGGTGCAGCCGTTTATCTCCGGCGCGATCTCGAAGACCTTCAACATGCCGAACGAAGCAACGATTGATGACGTGATGAAGGCGTACACTATGGGTTGGAAGCTTGGGCTCAAGGCTTTCGCGGTTTACCGCGATGGTTGCAAAGCAGCTCAGCCTTTGACGGTCGGTGAGCGTAAGAAGCTCGGTTCGGCAAAGCCCGTACGCCGCCATCTGCCGCGCACCCGCGCTTCCGAGACTCACAAGTTTTCCATCGCCGGTCATGAGGGTTACTTGACCTACAGCACCTTTGAACCTGGCGAGCTCGCAGAAGTCTTTATTCGCATGTCGAAACAGGGTTCGATTCTTGCCGGACTTCTGGATGCTTTCGCAATCGGCGTTTCCGTTGCGTTGCAATATGGCGTGCCCCTTTCAGATCTCGTGGGTAAATTCTCGCATAGCCGCTTCGAGCCGTCCGGCTTTACGGGTAACAAAGAACTACCGGTGGCTACTTCGGTCATTGACTACATCTTCCGCTACCTTGCGCTTCGCTTTTTGCCGATCGAGGAGTTGAATGACTTAGGCGTTGCTTCCGCAACCGGCAATTCTCTGAGTGCGCCGGAACCGATGATGGAAAAGCATGAAGCAGCACCAGCGCCGGTTCAAGTTGCTGTGGCACCGGTCCAGGTTTCTCATCCTGTCGCTACGCTCGCTTCGGTTAAGCCTTTGGAGCGCAAATCCGCAACGCCGGTCTTGGCTGGCGGTATCTGCAAAGCTTGTGGCGGTATGCTCATCCAGACTGGAACCTGTAAGACCTGCATTCAGTGCGGTACTTCGAACGGAGGCTGTTAAGAGCAGTGGGCGGTGAGCAGAGTATTTCAGGGCTCCGGCAATTGCCGGAGCCCTGAAGCTATTTTGCTATACTCATTATATGAACATTATTGAAATCCCCGAGCCGAAGCTCTCGCGGGTGCTTTTCGCGGATGCGCGATTCGCGTGGGTATGGCTTGTGGTGCGGGTCTATGTCGGGTACGAGTGGTTTATGGCGGGTTGGGAGAAGATGGGAAGCTCAGTGTGGACTGGTCCGGACGCGGGCAAGGCAGTCGCCGGATTCCTCGCTGGCGCGCTCGCGAAAACAACCGGTGCGCATCCGGATGTTTCCTCCTGGTACGCGGCGTTTATTACCAATTTTGCGGCGCATCATACTGCTGCGTTTTCCTATATCGTCGCGTATGGTGAAGTTGCGGTAGGTGCAGGATTGATTCTCGGTGCCTTCACTGGCATCGCGGCATTCTTTGGCATCTTCATGAATCTGAATTATCTTTTTGCAGGCACGGTGAGTACGAATGCCTTTTTGCTCATTCTCCAGCTCTTCCTTATTCTCACCTGGCGTAATGCCGGCTGGATCGGATTAGATCGCTGGCTTTTGTTTGAGCTTGGGGTACCCTGGCAGCGTGGCAAAGCATTCGGGAATTAGTAACACAAGCGCGAGACGCTTTGCTTCCTCCAGCCCAAGTGACTCGCTCGTGTCGCATGAGCAGTATATAGC
>CAZEJX010000056.1:0-6015 GCA_964512715.1 uncultured Candidatus Saccharibacteria bacterium | reverse complement strand
TAAAATCTACGGCTCCCGAAGGAGGATGGGAGTCTTTCCTTCCATCCGATAATTCGTCGATTGATGTGTATGACAAAACGACGCTTATTATTAGCGGTAAGGCAGCATATGAGTTCTCTCAGAGCTTTGGTTCACATTATGAAAAGCATGTGTTTATTGAGCGAGACAAATGGACTGCTATAGATGCCTCGTATGCCACCTGGTTAAATTATTCTCAGGCTACGGGGCAAAAGATTTATCCTGAAGCGCCCAATGACCTTACTGATCCAAACGTGGCAACCTTCGATCAGATCATAAGAACCATACGATTCCCGTAGCAATTTGAGCTTGCTTTTCAGGTTAAAACCAGGCATAATATAGGCAATGTTCGCGAAATTGCGGAATTTTTTTATTGAATCGCGTGACGAGCTTCGAAAGGTGCAATGGCCGACGCGCAGCGAAGCGATCTACCTTACGATCGTCGTTATTATCGTATCCGGCATCTTGGCGCTCTTTTTGGGAGGTTTGGATGTTGGCTTCGCTAATCTCTTAAAGAATTTTCTTATAAAATAAACTCGGCTATGTCTAACGTTCCCCAGAAAAGAGAATATAGTGGCAAGTCTGAGTGGTTTGCGGTACACACCTACTCTGGCTACGAAGAAGCGGTGGCGCGATATTTGCGCCAGCGCGTAGAATCGCTTTCCATGGAAAACAAGATCTTCGACGTGGTTGTCCCGACTGAAAAGAAGATCAAAGTGAAATCCGGCCGCCGCACGACGATTGAGGAAAAGATTTATCCGGGCTACGTTTTGGTGCGTATGATTCTTTCGGATGATTCCTGGTATGTGGTAAGAAACACCCCGCGCGTCACCGGTTTCGTGGGCGCCGACAATACCAAACCCACGCCGCTTTCGGATGAGGAGGTGAATAGCCTCTTGAATCGCATGGGCCACGACGAGAATAAATTCAACGTGGACATTGCCGTAGGCGACCTCGTAAAGATCACCGACGGTCCTTTCAAAGATCACGATGGCAAGGTATCGGAAGTAGACGAAGCCCGTGGCCGGGTAAAAGTCATGGTTCCGGTTTTCGGACGCGATACGGCTATCGAGCTCGACTCCTTGCAAGTGAAGAAAGTGTAAGCTTTGCTTAGTGAGTACTCAAGCTTAGCAAAGCTTACATCCCGCGGTATCTGCCGCGGGATCTCATGAGATCCCGCGGTCAAGCCGCGCGATGACAAAAATATTGCAATTATTAAGATTCCTGTTACAATAACCCCGCTATGGCAAAGCCTATTAAAACTGTATTGAAACTGCAGCTCCCCGCCGGAGGTGCTACACCTGCGCCGCCGGTTGGTACCGCGCTTGGTCCGCATGGTTTGAACATCCAGGATTTCTGCAAACAGTTCAACGATGCCACTAAGGATATGAAGGGAGATATTGTTCCGGCGGAAATCACCGTCTATGAGGATCGCACCTTCAGCTTTGTTCTGAAGACCTCGCCCGCTTCCGCGCTGCTTCGCAAAGCTGCCGGAGTAGACAAGGGTGCCGCCGATCCGCTGAAGCAGAAAGTCGGCAAAGTAACTAAAGCCCAGGTTCGCGAAATCGCTGAAAAGAAAATGGTAGATCTCAATGCGAACGATGTGGAGGCCGCGATGAAGATTGTCGAAGGCACCGCGAGAAGCATGGGAATTACCGTTGAGAAATAACCATCAAAAAATCCCCGAAAGGGGATTTTTTGATGTGCGCTTATCTATCCTTGCTGAAGTTTTTCTAAGAAAGGTTTGTATTCAAGACGGATCTCGTTGGATTCAAAAAATACTTTCAGCCTTTCTTCGGCCTTCTTGGCAATATTCTGTTTATCTATTGCTATACCCTCCGTTTCCGCGAAACTTAGAAACTTCCCAAAAATTGTATCGTCCCAATCTAGAGCTCGGTTCACAAATCCTTCCGTGAAAGCATTTCGTACTTCTTCGGAGGAAAAGTCTATTCCGGGATCAATTTGAGGAGTTATTTTAATGTCAGCATATGTATCTATCTCTCCACTTTCTAGACGCGCAATGGAGCCACTCTTTAGAAGAAGCATCGCGGCTTCATGCGCAGCCTGAGAAGCAGCTTCAGGACTCTTTGTAGCCAGATTCACTAGCTCAGCCTTGGCGTTTGAGCTGTTATCAGGCCCGCCAAATTTATCCAAGCTTTCTGCGACTGCCTTGATCTCTTCTTGCCCTACCTCTTGAGCCTCCATCAATTTAAAGTTTTCTTGCATGATTTAAGACTAAAGAATGTCCCTATTTTGTCAAATTCAAGAAATCACTCCGACAGGTTATAATCCTTAGCATGCCCGACGGAAAATTCATTGTTATCGAAGGAACTGACGGTTCCGGCAAAGGCACGCAATGCAATCTTCTCTTGGAACGACTTAAAAAGGAAGGTCATACTCCGGCATTTTTCGATTTTCCGCGCTATGGCCACCCCTCCGCTTACTTTGTTGAGAAGTATTTAAACGGCGGTTACGGCACCATTAAAGATAACGGCCCTCGCCGCGCCTCATTGTTTTACGCGTTGGATCGTTTCGACGCAAGCGCGGATATGTGGCCCGTGCTGCGCTCTGGAGGTTTAGCGATCGCGAACCGGTATGTCGCTTCAAACATGGGGCATCAGGGTTCAAAGATGGCAACTACGGAAGAACGCCGCGAGTATTACACGTGGCTCTATGAGCTGGAGTACGCGACGCTCGGTATTCCGAAGCCCACGAAGAATATTATTCTCCATGTACCCGCAGAGGTCTCTTATAACCTTGTTCTTGAAAAACAGGAGCGCAAGTACCTTGGTGGTGGAAAACAAGACATTCACGAAGCAGACATCGATCACCTAAAACGTGCTGAATCAGTCTACAGAGAAATGGCTGATATATTTCCCGACGAGTTCTTATTGGTTGAATGTGCTCCTCAGGGGAGCCTCTTGAGCGTAGAGGAGATTCATGAGAAAGTATGGAGTACGATTTTGGGAATATTAGAATCTAGAATAGAGAATTGAGAATTTAGGAAACACGTTGAATATCACTATCGACTAATTTTGCTAAATTCTATATTCTAAATCCTAAATTCTGTTTTATATGCCTGACTATATCCCGACAATTGGTTTAGAAATTCACGCGGAACTGAAGACCCGCACAAAGATGTTCTGTGATTGTGCGAATGATCCGGCGTCCGAGGAGCCGAACGCAAACGTTTGTCCGGTGTGTTTGGCGCACCCCGGCGCATTGCCTGTGCCAAACAAAGATGCCATCCGAAGCGTTATTCGCATCGGCCTCGCGCTCGGGGGCACCATCGCTTCGAAAAGCAAATTCGACCGCAAGAATTATTTCTACCCTGATATTCCGAAAGGCTATCAGATCTCCCAGTACGATGAGCCGCTGGTCTCGGGCGGGGAGCTATGTGGGGTGCGGATCACTCGCATTCACCTTGAAGAAGACACGGCAAACAGCAAGCATGACCGCGGGGACTACACCCTTGTGGATTTCAATCGTGCCGGGGTGCCGCTCATGGAGCTTGTTACCGAACCGGATATTCACGATAGAGAGACCATCGGCCGCTTTGCCAAGGAGTTGCAACTTACGCTTCGCTACCTCGGCGTTTCCGATGCGAATATGGAACAGGGGCAAATGCGTGTTGAAGTGAATTTAAGTGTTGCGAAAGAAGGGGAGCCCTATGGAACCAAAGTTGAGGTAAAAAATATCGCCTCATTCAAAGCCGCGGAAGCTGCGGCTGCCTACGAAATCCAACGCCAAATCGAAGTTTTGGAGTCCGGTGGAAAAGTAGCCCAGGAGACGCGGGGTTGGGATGATGCAAAGCGCAAAACTTTTTCACAGCGCTCCAAAGAGAATGCGAATGACTATCGTTATTTCCCTGAGCCAGATATTCCACCCTTCACGACCGCTGAATTCGAAATCGAAAAACTGCGCGCGGCATTGCCGGAGCTTCCGGAAGCCAAACGTGATCGTTTCATGGATGAATACGGTCTCTTGCGCGAGCAGGCATCGCTCTTAGCGGAAGATCCGGCACTCGCCACGTATTACGAGGAAGCCGCAAGCGAGCTTGCCGAACGCGAAGAGGAAGAACATGAAGGCAAAATGGGTCGTCTAGAAGCCAAAAGAGTATTGTTCAACTATCTCGCGAGCGATCTCAAGGGTCTGCTTGCAGGCTCATTTGCTGATAGCAAAGTTACGCCAGAGCATTTGGCGCACTTGGTTGATCTTATTGCTGACCAGAAAATAGGCAGCCGTCAGGCAAAAGACATTCTTGCAACAATGGCGGCAGACGGACGCGATCCGGAAACGATCATGAATGACGAAGGTCTGGCAACCGTTTCGGATAGTAGCGAGTTGGAAAATGTGGTGCGTGAAGTAATCGCGGAAAATGAAAAAGCCGTAGCAGACTACAAAGCCGGCAAAGAAGCCTCGCTCCAGTTTTTGGTGGGCCAAGCCATGCGCAAGCTCCGCGGTAGGGGAGAACCGAATGCGCTCCGAGAGCTGATTATTCGAATTCTTTAAAACAAAGATCCCGCTACTATTTATTGGTTGTTTGCCATTGTATGCTCGTGTCTTTTCTCCACCACGTCATCTGGCGGCGGGAGTAATGCCAGATTTCTTTTTCTAGCTCACGAAGCATTTCCTGCTTGTCATCCCGCGGTATGTCACCGCGAGATCTCATTGCACCTTCCCTGTGAGATCCCGCAATCAAGTTGCGCGATGACAGATTCCGTAAGTAGCGGCTCACGTATCTGTACTCCAACCCCAGATCATCGAGTCGCTTCCAAGAGACGCCTTCTTGGTGCAGGCGTTTGACTTCGCCTATCATGCCTTGCTTCACGCGGGCAAGGAGGCGCTTATGGATACGCTCACGAAGTACGGAGTGAGAGGGTTGGATGCCAATTTTCAAAATTGCGCTTGGCTGAATGCCAAGTTCGGAAAGATAGCGTGCATGGATTTTTCCTACTTGCGGGGGAACGGGCTTGCCCGTCGCGGCGATAATCTCTAGGGCGCGGATGAGGCGGCGCTTATTCTTCGCATCGATAGTGTTTGCGCGCGCAGGATCTTTTCTCTTAAGCTCCGCAAAAAGTTCCTCGGCGGATTTGTGTTCGAGGCGGGCACGCAGTCCCATATTAGGTTTCACTTCAGGAATCGTTGAATCATAGAGGAGCGCGTCGATATAAAGTCCTGTGCCGCCTACGACAATCGGTATCTTGCCGTGGCGCATGATGTCGCGAAGCGCTTTGCGCGCAAGCCGCTCGTAACGCGCAACGGTAAATAAACTGCGCGACGAAGCGACGTCTAAAAGATGATGGGGGATGCCACACATCTCCTTCTTCGTTATTTTGCCGCTTCCGATGTCTAATCCCTTATAAACCTGGCGGGAATCGGCGGAAATAATCTCGCCACCATATTTTTTAGCAAGTCGTACCGCAAGGTCGGACTTACCGCTCGCTGTAGGACCAACAATAACGATGAGTTGTGCGTTTGACGCCTTCATACCGAATAATGTATAAGAGAATAAGCTGCCTCGCAAATAAGGAGAACTGAACATGAAACCGCTCACGATCGTTGCCCTCGTGCTGCTTGCCTGTATCGCGTTTCTCCCAAGAGTTCACCATTCGCGAGTGTCCGCCAAAATGGCGCGGCTCATTCTCGATGAAAACGATCTCTTAGGTCACGCGAATGTCGGAGGCTGACTATGCTCACGCTCTGGCAAATCCTTCAAATCGCACTGGTGCTTTCGCCTATTCCATTTATTGTTTTTATGGGTCTTCGCCCAAAGCAAAACAAAAGGGGAGAACCTCGGCGCATCAACGTTCCGCTCGTCGTGATATCCGCTCTCGCACTTCCTCTTGCGTTGGTTCTCTTCTTCGTTTGCATAGCTATTGAGCAATCAAGACCGCAGAAACGCGCCAGTATTTTTTCATAACGAATACCGCCAAGTTTGACCTGCCTACCGGCAGGCAGGCTCGGCGGTATTGCTTTAATCTAAGACTTTCTTTT
>CAZEJX010000055.1:0-6095 GCA_964512715.1 uncultured Candidatus Saccharibacteria bacterium | reverse complement strand
ACTGACAGCGCCAAGGGGCATATCCGCAATGCCTTGCAAAAGAAGATCAGCACGCTGATTCAAAAACGCCCGGCAACTACCGAGTTTCGCATTGTGGTTTTGGATCGTCAGGGACTCATCAAAGATATTTCCGCTACCATTGCGAGGAATCACGCGAATATTGTCTCGCTCCATGCCGACGTTTCTCCCGGCAGCCGTTACCCGATCGATAAGCTCAAGGTAGACACCATAGACGCTCAGAAAATAGAAAAGCTTGCCCTAAAACTCCGCGCGATTAAAGGAGTAAAAGAGGTTTCCTACAAGACAATATAAATACTTGTCATCCCGAGCTTGCGAGAACATCTCAAATTCAAGGCAAACTACCCCTTGAGAGATTTGACTTAAGTAATTTTAAGTATTATAATTTAAAAGTACCTTAAAAACGGGCGAATCCATAAGCTCCGCGCGTAGCGGCAAGCTGGGATAACCCACCAGATACGGAGGAAGGGCCATGAAAAAAATCTGGGCCAATGAACAAGGAGAGTCGGGAGCTCTGGATGAAATCACGAACTTCGTCTCTCGCAACCTCGATCAATCAGATGATGAGTGGTCGAAAACCATCAGCGACACATGGAAACACACCCCTCGGCTACTCAAGATTGCAATACTGAACGCCCTTCACCCACTTCACGCAGAAAAGAGTGATATTCCCGATGTTAAGGCAATACGCCTTGAGATGGGTCGGAACAGAAAAAGCGTAAGCTTCTTCCTTGTGAGATTCGGACGCAACCGGAGTCGGCAAGCACAGAAGAGACTTGCGGATCTGAATCTCAAACCCCTGACGCGCGAAGAAATGGACTTGATCTACAAGTTTGGACCGCAAGATCCCTCCATGTTCATTGCCACCCCCTATCACCTAGGAGCTTACATCATCCACACAGACGAAGTTCGTGGACGGATGATAGGACTGGAGATGCACGACAGAAATTATACTGGTCGCACCTGGTGGATTGGTAAGCCCGCCGACTGATAGTGAGGCGAGAGCAATTGCTCTCGCCTCTTTTGTTCTTAAAACCGCGACAAGAAAAAGATAATAAGCCCAATCGCGCTCGTAACGGCGGAGAGAATCCAGAAACGCATCGTGACTTGGGATTCCGGCCAGCCAATCGCTTCCAAATGATGGTGAAGCGGCGCGGAAAGAAAAACTTTCTTCTTACGGATTTTTTTGGAAGCAATCTGGATGATTACCGAAAGCGATTCCAAAACCAAGACGAAACCGAAAAACGGCAGAAGGAGCGCCGTATTCGTAAGCATTGCGATCACGCCAAGAGTGATACCTAAAGACATCGAGCCCGTATCTCCCATGAAAAACCGCGCGGGGTAAATATTGAACCACAAAAATGCAAGGAGTGCCCCAATCACAACCCCATCGAAAACGGCAAGATCATAGCGCCCTAAAGCAAACGCCACGACCGCCAAAGCGATAAAGGCGAAAAGCGAGACACCACCTAAAAGTCCGTCCAAGCCATCGGTTTCATTCGCAGAAAACGCGGAGGCGAAGATAATAAACATGAAAATGGGAATATACCAAGCGCCAATCGAGTAGTTACCCATAAACGGCACCGAGAGAATATCCCAGCTTAAACGGTGATAGAACCACCACGCCCCCACGCCTGCGAGGATGAGGTACATAATCGCTTTGTGTCGGACTTTAAGACCGCCGCCTTTTTCGCCGATGCGCATGGCGCCCAGCCAGTCATCCCAGAAACCGGCGAGAGCAGCGATGAAAAGCGCCGCAAGCGGCAGATAGGTTTCCGCGCGATTTACGAAATTGAAATACCGCCAAACACCGCCCAAAAATTGAGCAAAAATAGAAAAGAGAATCGCGAGGAGAATGACTGTCCCCCAGATGATGACTCCCGCGCCGGTTGGCGTACCCATTTTCTTTTGATGGAGCGATGCAAAAACAGGCGCGTCTTCGGCAGGGCGAATTTGCTTCCCGAAATTATTGCGGGTGATAAAACGCAGCCAAAAGGGAGCCGCAATAAAAGCGGTAATAAAGCCGATGGTCGTGAGGACGATAACTCTAATTGCTTGGGCTAAAATCATGCGTAAACCAGGAGTAGAGCTGCTCAGTGTCTTCAAAGCGGTTTTCGGAACCGAACACCAGAATCATAACCGGATGCGAGCGATAGGAAAAGAGGGTAAGTAAATTCTCCCCCGCTTCCGGCGTCGTACCGGTCTTCCCACCCAGAAAATCCGCCCGCGTCACAAAGTGATTGGTATTTTCAAACGTCTTGCTGCCACCGCTTCGCCACTCGGTTACCGTAACCGCGCTCATGCGCGTAATCGCGAAAAGTTCCGGATGCAAACGCCACACTCGGATCGCAAGCTCTTTGAATTCCAAAGGAGTCGATTGATTACCGATCGAGATGCCGGACGGATCCGCAAAATGCGTATTGCTCAATCCCCAGGCCACAGCTTCCGCATTCATAGCTTCCAAAAACCGATCCCGTCCGTAGGTTCGCGCAAATGCTTCCGCGGCTTCGTTCGAAGAAGACACCAGCATGATCTTTAGAAGTTCATCCGCCCGATAGGTATCGCCCGGAACAAGCGCGGCAGTAAGCGAGTTGCCTCCGCCCTCGAAATCACTCTCCTCAAGCGTGATAAACGAACTCATACTCATGTTTTCTTTGATAATCGTCGCCGTCATGAGCTTGGTTAGCGACGCAATCGGCCAGCGCGTATTCGGATTCAGATTAAAAAGCACCTCGCCATTTATCGGATCTGCGATCAACGCGGCATGGACCTTCACCTCCGGCACAGGCGTCGAAGCAACCCGCCGATACGCTCCGCTCTGAGAAACAGTTTCATTTTTTTGATTGCCACCGAGCGCGCCGGAAGCAGTAAGCACCGGTTCGTCGTTCGAACTTGCTACGGCATTCCCGGAATTATTTACAAAAATACCGACGATCCGGACGGTAAGAAAAAGCGCGAGAAGTATGCCGGCCGCAGTAAAAATTGCGTGTGAATATCTCTTCATAAAAACAATGATTACTCTGAAATTCGCAAAGCGTCTTCCGTCTTCTCTTCCCCCATCTTCGTCATCTCCCTGAATTTTTCGTATTCCGGAAGTTCCGTCTGAGATGAAACACCGAGATGTCGCAAAGCATCCATCGTAGCACGGTATAAGAATATCGATGGACGCGCCGGATCCGGATATCGCTCCACGAGACCACGAAGCATGAGGTTACGCATGATGAAACTCGAATTTACACCGCGCAGGTAATCAATCTGACTGCGATGAATCGGCCCAAGATAGAGAATCAAGGAGAGCGTTTCGAGCGCCGCCGGGGTGAGATCTTCAGTAAGCTCATCCTTAATGAACTCCGCCATCAAGTTACCAAATTCCGCCTTGGTAGCGAGTTGGACCTCATCGCCATTTTGCATGAGCGTGAGACCGCGTTCTTCACGTTCCAGATCACTTTTGAGCGCGCTGAGTGCCGCATCCAAATCTTCCGCGCTCATATCGAGCACGCTCATAATTTTCTTTTTGTTAGGCCCTTTCCCGTAAAAAAAAGCAAAACCCCCCAACCCGGCAGTTTATTTTGAAAACTGGTCCTTTGGGTTTGGTCCATGCTAGCCTGGTCGAAGCGTCTTTTCCCAAAGTTTCTTCGCGGCGCTCAGAATGACTATATTTTACAGCATTTTCCGAGCTATTGACATGCACCTTGACTTTATAGCATGTAAGGTATATAATATAAGGTAGTCAAACTTGCCAATTTAACGAATCGCAGCTTCGCCGCAGAAGGAGTTAGTAATGTACCTGCAAAAATTGCGTGACTGGGCCGATAGCAAAAGTGACGAAAACTTTCTCCACCTGGAGCTCTGGCTCGCCTTCATCCTCGGGAATATTCTGTTGTGGACAGAGCTTCATCAAACCATTTTCGGTTTTGGAATGGATCTCTTAGTGCTAGCTCTTGTTGCGACCGTCCTTACGTCACTCGCATGGCCGCTCCTTTCAATCTTCAAGAAAGCGCTCACGATGATTTTCCCTCGAGGCCACCGCACACTCACCCGCTACGGCCAACCTCGTTGGTACTGGCTCACTATTTTCACCCTCCTACTCGTTCCTCATGTCCGGATGTCGGCAAAACTTACACCACTTCGAGCAGAATTCGCCGGCATTAGTCGTAAAGGAGAAGCAAGGATCTCCTTCACAGGTGAGTATTCCGATGGTCGACCAATCAACGAAATGAACTTTGGGGGCCAGCTCGATTCTGTCGTGGAAATGCGCCAGATGGTGCTCCTCAAATATCAGTTCATTCCTTTACCCATCGGACGCTGGGGAACATCTACGAGTGATGTATTTGGACCTCAGATGTACATGGCCTACGTGTACACATTTCTTCCTCGATCCACCTATCGGAATCTGCTTGCGAACATCAGCACGTATCTCTCAAATCGCGAGAATCCAGATCAACCGACAAAAGCGGAGATTGTTCGCAAGGATATCGACCGCGTTCTCGAGAACGTAAATCTATAGCGTCTCCAATCAGTCATAAAAACCGCCGAGTCTAACTCGGCGGTTTTTTGCTGCCCCCTGCTTACTGTTCACCGCCCACTTTCCGTATCGTAATCTCCGCGAACTGTTCCGCTTGCTCCAGCATCACCAATTGCTCACGCGCCAAGTGAAGCACCGCGAGAAATGCCACCACTAAATCACCTTTGGAGCCGCCGCCAGCAAGCGCGCGAAGCGAAGTGTGCATGGCACCCTCCATCCGTTTCACAATATCCTGCATTTTTTCTTCCAAAGATACGATCACCTCTTTGATGGTCTCCGTTTCCATCGCAAACTTCTGAAGACTCTCATAAACACGCGTAAGCGCCGCGAAGATTTCTTCTTGAGTCACATTGTTGCCTGGGTAGAAAACGCTGGCGGTAATGCCAAGCTGGAGGAAATACGGCCGCACTGCGGAAAAGTTCGTATTATTCCAACGCTCATCCACATGCTTCAAAGAAGCTTTCAATTTCTGATAGAGGGCGAGGCGAAGTTCCAGGTCTTTAATATCCCGTTCCTCTTCTTCGGTAAGCGAGAGATCTGGCAACAATGACTTCGATTTGATGAGGAGCAAACGCGAAGCCACCACGATAAAGTCCGCGAGAAGCCGCATATCCTCCTCTTTCTTTTCAATCGAGGCACCTTCCCCCTCCGCTCCCGCAATAACTGCCCGAAGGGACTCTAGATATTTCAAAAAGTCATCCGTTACCGCCGCGAGCGATACATCCGTAATGTTCATCTTGCGCTCCTCAATGAGCATCAAGAGCTTCTCGAGCGGACCCTCGTAATTCTGAAGTTTGAGTTCGTAGGACATGGATAAGAATTTAGAATCGAGGATTTAGAATTTAGGTTCCTATATTCTACATTCTATATACTAGCCTGCGACGAAGTCGCAACAGGCGTGGCACCGTAAGCGTTTAGAATAGCATTTTTAAGATTGCGCACATCGTCGGCCTTATTGCCTGATCCTAAGACGATTATTGCAATCGGCCGCTCGGTACCTTCAAAATTCTCATTGAAAATCGCGAGCATAGTCTCCCCTGCTTCGTTGGTTTTCCCCACCTTGCCGCCCACAAAATCAGCCTCGCCGGTAAACACATTGAAATTCTTGAGATCTTTAAACTCGGTAGGACCATAGACGTTACCGCCCAAAGTGCCAGAGGTAATCTTCAGAATAAAACTGCGGTTGTTCAAGAGATATTTAGCGAGGAGAAAAAGATCCTCGGTAGTAGAGATATTGCCCGCATCCATACCGGCAGGATCAGTGAAATGCGTGTGCGACATGCCGAGCGAAGCCGCTTTTTTATTCATGAGCTCCACAAATCGATCACGGCCAAGATAATCCGCATACGCAAGCGCGGCCTGATTTGAGGATTCCTCAAGGAGCGGGTACAAAAGCTGATAGGCCGAGCGGCTTTCGCCCGCCTTGAGACGCGGCAAGGAAGTGTACACACTCGCTGCGTTCGCGGAAATCGTAATCGGCTTGTCGAGATTAATATATTCCGCCGCAACAAGCGCCGTCATGAGCTTGGTAAGTGAAGCGATCGGCACTGGC
>CAZEJX010000054.1:0-6247 GCA_964512715.1 uncultured Candidatus Saccharibacteria bacterium | reverse complement strand
TACGAGGTGTATATATCGCACAAAAGGGCGTGAGGGGTTTTAATCTTGACGAGGACGTAAACAAAAAGAGCGGCGGCGATCACCTCACGGATCATGAATCCGAAGAGGAAGAGTGGAATACCGACCATGAGTGGTACGAGTATTACTCCTAAGCTCAGTGAAGCTCCCATAATAACATCGGCAAACGCCGCCGCTATGGCGGCGGTAATAAAGATGGGACTAGTAAGATCCAGCGGTTCGATCTGCTTTTTCGGTTCTGCCATTTACCCCAAGTATACCATCACCCCTCCTTTGGTTTCGTTGATTCCGCCGAGAGAAGTTCTTCGGGATTTGTCGTAATAATCTGGTTTTCGAAATAGGACGGGATAATCTGGATGGCAACATGGCGTTTGCCGGCGAAGAAGAGTCCGGTGCCGACTTCGGCGGAGAGCAAGAGGAACTTTTCTGCTTCGGTGAGGTTAAATGCCTTGGCGACAATATCAATCGTGGCAGGGGCTTGCTTTAAGAGGAGCTGCAGCGAGGAGTTCGTGATAATCGGCCGGCCATAGGGTGAACGCAAGAAATCTTCGACATCTTGGGTGATCGTGGAAACGCCAAGGAAGTATTTGCGCGCGCGTTTTACAAGACCAAAGAGAAAGGTGGCGCTGTCTTCGTTTTTCATCATGATCCAGGCCTCGTCGATAATGAGAATGCGCTTCTTGAGGTCCGCTCGGATGAGATTCCAGATGAAATTCAAGGTTACGTACATCGCGGTGGGTCGAAGTTCCTCTTCGAGGTCGCGAATAGAGAAAACAATGAGGCGGTTTCGGATATCCACATTAGTAGCTTGGTTCAAGAAGCCGGAGAAGCTGCCCTCGGTGTACTTATAGAGGCGTTCTGCCATGCCGCGTCCACCCTCGAGATTGTGGAGCACTGTGGCGAGATCGGAAAGGAGCGGCGGGGTGGCATTCGAAAAATCTTCGCCGGGCACAATTTCGCGCGAGGCATAGGTCTCAGTCAGCGCGCGGTCGAGGATAGCGTCCTCTTCCGGCGTTACCTTGCCGATCATAAGTTTTATGAGGCCGGAAATATTTACGATATGGGAGCGAAGCACTTCCGAGGGCTCCTCGCCATGCGGCACAATAGGAATATCAAACGGATTGATGTGGTGATCAGAGGTAAGAGAAATATTAAAGTAGCTTCCTCCGAAGGCGTTGGCGAGCCGTTCGTACTCGTTTTCAGGGTCAATCACGATTACATCCACGCCCATCATGAGCTGACGGATAATTTCAAGTTTGGTGGCGTAGCTTTTACCTCCGCCGGATTTCGCAAAGACTACCTGGTTCGCGTTTTCAAGCGAGAAGCGATCGAAAATTACCAAACTCTGGTTATGCCGGTTCACGCCGTACATAATGCCCTGATCGGAGGTGAGGTCTTCGGATACGAACGGGAAAAAGGACGATACCGGACCGGAATTCATCGGGGTGCGAACATCGAGGCGATCCTTGCCGAGCGGCAAGATGGAACGAAGTCCGTCGAGGTGCTGGAAAAATGCTGGTTTGATATAGACAAGCTTCGCT
Organism: uncultured Candidatus Saccharibacteria bacterium; assembly: GCA_964512715.1. GTDB lineage: Bacteria > Patescibacteriota > Minisyncoccia > UBA6257 > 2-01-FULL-56-20 > JANWIW01. Next base: position 4,688 of record CAZEJX010000054.1, on the reverse strand, counting down.
TCCATGATTGAGGTGATTTGCCCCTCGATGCGGGCCAGTTCGTCGGCCGTGTCGGCGTAAATCGCGACATAGACTCCGACTGAGAACATTTTTTCCTCTGCCTGTTGGAGCACGTCGCGCAGGTCCTCTACATTCTGGAGCGCGGTTTCGAGTAACGGATCACGCACTAAGCCTTTGGATTCGTGTTCGGAAATCTGGCTTTCGAGTTGGGCGGACTTGTTGCGGAGCTCCTTAAGCGCCGAGGCGGTATCCATCGGATCAACGAAGATAGAAAGATCAAAAAGATTCGGCAAGTTGATCAGCGGTTCCAACCAGCCGGAATTTACGTATTTCGGATACGAAAATACAAAGAACGTTTTCACGAGCTTATCGCCGATCTTGACGAAATTGGAATTTACTTCCAGTCCCGCAGGGGCAATGATCTTTTTTGTTTCGGCAAAATTATTTTCCATATATTAGGCGGCAGGAGCCTTTTCGGTTTTCTTTGCTTCTCGTTCCGTGGTGCCGGGGTTATAGAAGTTATAGAAGAGCTCGACGAGCGCATCGTCTTTTAAAACCATGGCTTCGAGTCCCATTGTAGAAAGTCCCTGGAGAATCTGCAGGGATCGTTCATTGAGCTGTTCGAGATCTGTTTTGAAGCGCGTTTCGCGCGCTGCCGCTTCTTCCGCTTCGGCATTCGCCTTTTTGCCGAAAAACGGCAATTTACCAAAAATACTGCCGGATACCGGAGCGATTCCTACGGGATACCAGGGTACGACGACCAAAAACGTTTTTTCCATAATCGCGTTTTCAGCGACAAACTGACGAATGAATTCCTGGTATTCGGTAATCTGATTTTGGAGGAGCGGAGACGATTCTTCTTTTGCCCGCGAAGCGAGCTCGGCAAGGTAATGATCAATGTTAATTTTGCGGGAGTGAATGATGATCTGAATCGGAAAATTAACACTGTTCAGGAAGTTCTGATAGGAAAGGATGAGCGTATTCTGCTCTTCCTCAGATTGGAGCGAGAAATTAATACCCCCGACAATGATGACTTGGCGGAGGCTACCGTCTTTCAAGACGAGCGTGTTATCACGCACATTCTCGATGTCGACTAATTCTTGGGAATTTCCGAACGTTGCCATGGGTTTAAGTATAGCTTACCGGTAATCAACACGACGGGCAGCCCGTTTTTCACCGGTTATGCCGCGGAAGATTTGATAACGATCCGACTTGCTTTGAGGAGGCGGAGTTTTTTGATCAGGTTCCTTCGATCCGGTCGCGGTTACCCGCCAAGCGGTTTTGAGAGCCATATTCGCCACAATCTTCTCAAGCGACACCCCGCCTTCTTTGGAGTGAGGAGTAGTTCCTTTCACTACTTTATGTTCTGACTGCCAGACATACTGTTGGGGTTCCCAGAAATAGTCCCATGCTGCGCCGACTACGATGCTTAACGGACGTCCATTCACTTTAATGAAAGCAAAACCGAAACCGGCACCGCCGATCAGAGCTGCGAATACGAGCCAGACGCCAAAGTTCAGTATAAAGAATAGAGCGAAACAAATAGCCGCGGCAGAAGCGATCCAACCAAATTGGCGGAGCGTCAGCGGACCAACGATTTTATCCTCGGTCTCGATAAATTGAGGAACAAGAAACTGCATGATGAGAGAGCGCAGTGTGACCTGCGTGCTCTTTTATTGTACCTAAACCGTGTGAACTTTGTCTTCTTTCTTCGGAGCGAGATCAAGCGTCGCCGGATGAGTATCTGCAATCGGTAGCCCAGCCGGAGGTTTGGCTTCGGTCTGTGGAGTCTTGGGTCGCAAATCGAGTGTGGTTGCTTCTTTGGAGGGAGCAATAGGGACTGGTGCTTTTGGCGGCAGCGGCGCTGCTTTAATACCTCCTGGGTTTTCCGGCGCGGTATAGTGCACCACCTTGGGCGCGAGGTGCGTCTGTCCAGTCAAGGAGGTGTTGGTTATAGAATTTCCAACAGGCGCAGCAGGCTTATAAGGAGTCGCTCCTAATTCCAATCGTGCGGGTTTCGGAGGCGGCGGTACTGCCGGCCGGGACGGTCCCCCGCCGAACATCTTCGGATCAAGATTTAACCGGAAGCCCGAGTCTTTGACTACGGTTTCGGCTACAGTGTTTTTTTGTAGGATAAACGGCGCCGGTGTAGCCGGGGCAGCAGGAGCATGAGCTGCGAGCGGAGAGCTCGGAACTTGTGATTGAGGCATACTCGGTATCGCCGCTGGTTTTTGCACCATACCTCCGCCCATCTGCCCACCACCCGCTGTCACTGGCATGGGTGCCGGTTGTGGCCGCAAGTTTAGAGTCGGACCTGAGGCATTTCGCAAAGGAGCTGGGACAGAGCTATTGGGCGAAGATTCATTAGTTGAAACCAAGGGGGCGTAGATTGATTCGATCTCTTTCATTGAAGCGGAGAAGATTTCATCATAGAGGCGGTCAGTAAGCGTGTATGCCTGTTCCTTAGTGATCCCGAAACGCTCCTGGGATTCATCCCATACGAGATCGATATCGAGCAATCCCAAAAATACGGTAGCTACGATAGTTTGGAGCTCGGGGATTTTATCAGCAGGAACTCCCGCCGAGGTTCCAATCTCTTCCACCTTCGCTTTAATATCCGCTGAGCTTAAAACACCCTTGATACTTTGAGGGATGGTAGCCCAGCGTGCGGCCAATTCGTTTGTGTTAAGAACTTGAAGAATGCTCATAGATTAATGATGTCCTCCCCCACCGCTTTTCGGAGCCGATTTTGAAGCCCCGCCTCCTCCCCCGCCCTTACCAAGCGCGCCAACCGTTTCGCCAACAACGGCTGCTGCCTCTCCCATAATACCCGGAGCCTCGCGCGCCTCTTTGATGAGCTCTTCTCGCTTGTGCTCATCGCCATTGATCTCTTTGCGAAGACGATCGAGCTTGTCTTGGGTCTCGTACGATCCTTCTATGGAAGAGCTGCCGTGGAGCGGGTGGCCATCTTCATCCGCGAATTTCGAGGCAAGATTACCATCCTTATCCAAGAAACCTTTAACATTTTGGGTCTTGGTCACTTTCCCGTTCTCGCCCTCAATTTGGACTGCAGTCTTACGGGCTACGCCTACAATGACTCCGTTTGCATCCCGTATATTAAGGTCGCCGTTTTCATTCTTATCGGTTTGGTAATTACCCGAGGCATCTTTCATAGTCCACACTTCCTGTTTGTTCGCATCGGTGAATGCCTTACCTTCCGCATTAGCGAGCAGGACTTCTTTCATCTTGCGAGTGATTTGCGGACCCTCGCTTATGTCAGGAGTAACCGCGACTTCCAATTGGTTTCCGGAGCGGTCAAAAATTTGGTAGAACAATTGGCCGGTAGCCGGATCAAGGCGAGACGGAATATTCCCCGCGGCATCCAAAACCGCTTCTCCGAGTTCTTTACCTTTGCCGTCATAGATCTTTTTGATCTTCAAGTCAGCATCCCGTTCCTTAAGAACATGCAGGGCAAGCGCCGGTTTACCGTCTGCTCCCGCTTTAATCCTAAAGCGCTTTCGGGGGATGCCATTCAGGCCAAGCCGGAGGTGGCCTTCGTACCCAAGAGCTCTAAGTGGCGCTTCCGTTTTTTGCTGAATAACATCGCCAACTTTCTGCTGTGCCATGAGGAATTGCGCGTTTGCCTTATCGATAGGACCAAGTTTTTCGTATTCAGTCATATCGCCTTTAACCGCGAGAGCTGCAGCGCTTTCAACCTTGCGTTGTCCGTCCATCTTGAGCTGCAAGAGTTTTGCCCGCGGTCGGGCGATGGCTTCTTTAGCACGGATACCCAAACGTTCCGCGCGGTTCTTGATGCGGCTTGTGACCGCGTTCTTGGCTCGATTCTGCCCTGCTTTAATCGCGTTCATTGCGGTTCCCGCGAAGCTCGCGCCCATACTATTTGCTGCCGCGAGGCCTGCGACCATAATGCCGCCGAGTAATATCATGCGAATGAAATTATTGGCGAGCGGTGAGAAAATGCCGATAAGCAGCGCCGCAACCGCACCTCCTGCTCCGGTCGAGAGGCTGCCTGCCTCGGGCAGCGATGTTCCTGGCGCGATAATTCCCTTATTCGCTACGTTGTTTAATTCCTGTGCGAACATGAGTCCGAGCCACAACGAAAAGACAATCGGAACCGGCACGAACGCTTCTTTCCAGAATTTTTCCCACCATTCGCTCGTTTTGCCGTGGAATGCCGGGAAGGGCCACGCCGCCCAGGAGAGCGGCAAGCTCATGAGGAGGAACGAAAGTTTAATATAGCGGATAAGGAGAATGACAATGAGCGCTGCCAATACAATGAGGATGATGATATAGGAGAAGAGACTGAGAATAAGACCGAGGACAGGGGCAAGTAGTTTGCCAATACTCTCCCCCGTCGCGCTCATAGCATCCGTTAAGTTTTTAATCTGCGAGGGGTCGTTTATCTTATCAAGCTCAGCCGAGAGGGTGTTGTGCTGCGGGTTAAATGCTCCTGCCAAACTATCCGCAAACGAACCAAAGCTATTATTCGCACCCCCGGGGTTTATCTGATTCACCATATAGAGAGTGATGTTGTCAGAGAAACTCAAAATCGTACTCGATATGATTAATCCGAAGTTAATGAGCACTGCCATGACAAGCATTTTCCAAAGAATGTTCTTAATACCATAGGACTCGTAGTGCAGGATTGTTGCCACGGCGACAATAAT
>CAZEJX010000053.1:2046-6255 GCA_964512715.1 uncultured Candidatus Saccharibacteria bacterium | reverse complement strand
AATAGTCTTGCGAGGATTTAAAAAAACATTTGCGTTACGCTGCGTGCCGATCACATCGGTCTCAAAGAATGCTGAGTCATCGAAAATGGAGCGTGTTACATGCGTTTCCGCGGCGAAATGCACCACAATATTCGCTTTGCCGATTAAATGATCCACGAGCTTGGCGTTTTTGATATCGCCGTACCAGAACTGGAAGCGATTGCTCTGCTTTATATAGTCTGGGATATTGCGGATATCCGCGGCATACGTCAGCGCATCCAAAACGATAAAGTTATATTCCTTATATTTTTCAAAGAGATATCGGAGCACATTACTCCCGATAAAACCGGCGGCGCCGGTCAAAAGAACCGTCTTCCTGATGGTTGATTTGGGCATGCGTTAAGTATCCACCATCTGCTTGTAAATTTCAACAATTGTCCGGGCGCGATCACCAAAGAGACCGCCGTGCTGCACTTTCGCGTACCCTGCTTTCGCAATCCGTTCCCGCTCCTCCGAGTGCTCTAAATAGTAGCGGATTTTATCCCGGAACTCCTCGTAGGAATCGAAAAATTCGGCTTCTTTGCCTTCCTCAAACACCTCCCCCGTCTTCGCGGTACGCTCGTGGAGCATGAATGCGCCGCAGGCCGGGATCTCGTAGGTACGGCATGCCAGAGTCTCGTCATTATGTTTTCTCACGAACGCCGTTACTATCTTCGAAGCAGCCATGACTTTGGCCATATCTTTTAGATAGAGCGCTTTGAACTGAATCGCGCCGCTTTTTTTGAGACACGATTCTTTCGGCATCTTTTCCCAACCATTGCCGTATATTTTTATCTTGAAACCCTCTCGGCATAGTTTTTCCATGTAGTCCACGCGCGGCTCCGGAGCATACGTGCCCATGAAGAGCACGTCCGCGCCCATGACTTTGTCCTCATCACTCAAGTGCTCCGGCGGACGGTGCATAGTGGGATCCGCCGCGCACGGCAGGAAAAATGACTGTTTGGCTCCGTAGTGCTTTTCGAGTTCGATGCTGTTTGCGTAATTAAATGAGAAGTGCGCGTCGTAATGTGGAATGGAAGCGTAAAAGTGATTGCTCGCGGTTTTTGGAAATTTCACGTAGTCGGGGTACCAGGAAAAAGTCTTCGCGACTTTTTTTAGCGCGTCTACCGTTTGCGGGGTAATGAGTATGGGTTTAAAGAGTACTATAAAATCAGGATGATAGGCTTGCGCTGCCTCAAGCAACTTTTGGTTTATTGCGCCGATATTCCAGTAATGCGGTGTTCTAAAAAACTTATTGAGCAGGCGGTTCAGGAACGAGATCCGGTACTCCAAAAAATCGATGGTGCGAACTTCAAGCCCCAGGGACTCAAATGCTTTGACCACCATTTCTTCGCTAGACCCGCGCCATAGTTGGCCGCCGATAAGTACTTTCATGGATGGCCTGATTATAAAAGAAGCCGCTTCCTTTTGGGAAGCGGCTAGATACCAAGCAGCTTGCGAGCGGTCGCAATCATGCGACGCTGATGTCCGAGGGTATTCTGAGGTAACTCATTGAGGGGAAAGAAGGCACCCTCACGCGGATGCGACCCTTCGACGGCTCGCGTGAGATACACCAGAGATTCTTGCTGGCCCCTTGGATCCTCGCCTAGACTTCGCTCGCTTTGATCGTCAGGACCCGGCATGTGTTCGGAAACAAAAAAGAACTTGGGGTCCCACACCGCGAGTCCGGTAGGTTTGATTTCCCGATGCAAGAGCTCTGCGAGTTTCGCCTCTTGAGACTGTCTCCGTAAAATCATGCTTCCGGGAACATGCCAGCCGTCATACTCGTCATCTTTGCGATACAAGAGGAAAATCCTCTCGTATTCGTCAAAAATCATGAGCTCTAAAGGTACGGTCGGCATGAGCCACGCCAAAGCTCGAAAGACATGTTGGGGAAAATGCCACTCACCTTCTCTGCGTCGGAGGTCGGCGGAAAACGCGGCGCGATACGCGAGATCGGCAAAGAGATCCCACTCAGCTTCGGAGAGAGGTTCATCGTTTCTCACATCAAACCTCCATTCATGAGTGCGCTCAAGTCGTCCTCGGGAACGAGAATATTCTTGCCGATACCGAACGCCATTCCCATCGCCACGTCATTCCCTGAATCGCTGATCAAGAACGAGGCAGCGAGATCGATGTCGTATTTCTCGGTCGCGGCTTTGAGCATCCCCGGCAAAGGCTTGCGGCAACCACACGCTCCTTCCTCGTGCGGACAATAGAAAATATCGAGGAGCTCCACGCCTTCATGCTTCAGGGTATCGCGCATGTGATCATGAATTCTCGTGAGATCTTCCTCCGTCATCACTCCCCGCGCGACACCGCGTTGATTGGTGATCACAATGAATTCGAATCCCTGCGCCGCCAACCGCTTGAGAAAGACGACGATGCCAGGATTGAAGGCGAAAGAATCGATATCGGTGACATATCTCTTATTGAGATCTTGAATTGTCGGAGCTTTTTTATTGATCACTCCGTCCCGATCTAAGAACACGATTTTCTTGCCCATACAAACTCCTACAAGAAAGGCGCGGATTAGGAATCCGCGCCTTGTCATTCATTTGATGTAGTAACCGATACCGTGATAGTTCGAGTGAAGGATTTTTGTCACCGTATGTCCTTCATACTGCTCGATATTTTCCGTGGCGAGATCGGCGAGAAATCCTTTCGGCCCTCGATCCCCCGAAGTCTCGAGCTCGACATCATGGAACGCGATGATTCCACCGGGTCGCACAAGCGGCGAGTACAAGAGCCAGTCCTGCAACACGGCTTTGTAGGCATGATCGCCGTCGATGAAGAGGGCGTCGATGCCGTCCGGAAACATGCGATAGACTGCTTCTGTCACATGGGCCTCATTGGAACGGCCGGGAATGAGGCAGCTTTAGCCGTCTTTGAGCTGCCAGGCGTTGTAGAACTTGCCGATATTCTCGGCGAACTGCAGTTTGCGCTCGTGGTTCTGCTCGATCGAGACGACCCGATCGAAAAGCAGTCTCCACAGGAAATGGGTGCTGCCGTAGTAGCCGAGGCCGATCTCGACGATGCTGTTTCGCCCCTGGTATTCCAACAGAAAATCAACGAATTCGATAATCTCTGAACGAATCTGCTGGATACCGTAATTCTCGTCGAGGCCGAAGTTTTCGATCGGCAGCGAGTCCTTTTCCGGCACCCACTGGCCATTGCCGCGGAGCGCCACCCAGCGATCGAGTTCTTCCATGATCGCTTCACGGGTCTTGTGTTTCGTGACCTCATTACGAGCCATCTCTTTCATGCTTTCTCCTTTTCAGTTCTCAAGATTTCAAACTGGCGCAAATATACCAGACTAGCCAAAAACGGTCAAATGTTCTTAAAATAATCCTCGCTCACGAGATAACGCTCGGGCACACCGATATCAAACACTCCCCCCACGATCACATGGGCATTGCAGAGACCCTGTGCGGCAAGCGCCGGAAACAATTCTTTTTCGAGCGAGAATTTTTCATTGGGGGGCATGTGCTCTTTAATAGAAGTATCGAAAATATACACTCCTGCGTTTACGAGACCGCTCTGTTTTACGGGCAGCTTCTCTTCAAACCCTACTATTATATCTTTCTCGACTCGGACACTTCCCCGATCTGAAATATCATCAATCTCAGTAACTGCAAGGGAGGCCGGACGGCCGCTTTGCAGATGTTTCGCGAGCATCTCATCTAAATCAACCGGCGCATAGGAATCGCCATTCATCACAATAACTTGAGGAGTCGTTGCATGAGTAAGCGCTTTTTTAACTGCACCGCCGGTGTCTAAGGGTTCGTCCTCTTCGGAAAAAAGGATGCGCTCGTCATGAGCATACTTTTCAATAAATTGCTCTTTCATGTGGCTTACTGTGAGGATTACGCGTTTCAATCCCGCCTCCCAGATCTTTTTCAGGAGAATATCCAAAAATGATACACCGCCGACCTCCGCGAGCGGCTTCGGACGATCGCTCACAAGCGGAGCGAGCCGGGTGCCTTTGCCTCCGCAAAGGATAATGACATCACAATCAGTGCGCATCGGTGTAAATAACCTTGCTGCCCTCGTCTTCAAAACGAAACGGTACGTTCAAAACGGAATCCAACTCTTTTTTCACACGCTCGCGATCTTCCGGCCGCACATAAAACAAGCGGAAGCCACCGCCCCCGGCCCCCAGTAAATTTCCCCCGAACGCGCCCCCCTTGT
>CAZEJX010000053.1:0-2036 GCA_964512715.1 uncultured Candidatus Saccharibacteria bacterium | reverse complement strand
ATGCCGTAGTTGGTGGCGAGGCCGAGGCGGTGGATGCGTTTGCCGCCGAGCGCGCCTGCGTTGCATGCGCGTTCGTAAATCGAGTCAATAGCGTCATTCGTAACCGCACCCGTGAGCCCTTTTTTAATCATCCAGGTCTCGTGGAGTAGACGCCCAAAATCATCGAGTCCTCCGGGCCCATCTTTCAGTATGGTCTCTGCCTGATCTACGAGCTCGAGCATGGTGCGCAATTCTTTCTCTTTGGAACTAGTGGCCCGAATCTGCTCACCGGCGATTTCAGAAGCGGTGCGGGAAAGTCCCGTGAAATACATGAGGAGCCGATCTTGAAGCATGCTTTTCATCTCTGGTGTCATCGCGACCGGTCGCACCGAGACTTTCTCCGGGCCGCCAAAGGTGATCCGATTAAAGCCGCCGTACGCTGCCGCAGTCTGATCCTGACAGCCCACATTTTGCCCCATGCGTTCCTGCTCCACATGAATAGCGTTCATGGCGAGATCCCGTTTAGTAATAGAGCGGCCCTGCAGTACATGGAGGGCATGGAGCAGTCCTACAACGAAGGAAGAACTGGAACCCATACCGCTCCGGTGCGGTAAATCGCCGTAATGATGAATCTCCAAACCCTCTTTAATATTCAAAAATTGCAAGAGTTCCCGCACTGAAGGATGCTCAATTTCTTCCGGAGCGTTGACGAGCTCGATCTTTGACCACACCACTCTGCTTTTCGTATCAAAAAAAGGCGGCATGTACCGGCACGCCAGGTAGCAATATTTATCGATGGTAGTGGAGATCACCGCTCCCTCGCCGAAAGTATCGAACCATGCGGGATAATCCGTGCCTCCTCCGAAAAAAGATATCCGGTACGGAGTGCGGGTCAAGATCATATGTGCCGTTATGGTAACGCAAACTAACCCATAAATCCAGAAGGTTGTCATGCCGAGCTCACTCGAGGCATCTCCGTAAAAACAGGTAAAAAGAGTGAGATCCTTCGACAAGCTCCCGCCTCCGCTAAAGCTTTGGCGAGGCGAGCAGGATGACACAGAAAAGGGGCGCCATAAGGCGCCCCAAAATTACTTCTAGAAATGTCCTGCGGGCTGAAACGCTCCGGTCGTACCGTAGAGATACGCGCCACGCTTACTGCCGTACCAAATGACGTGTCGCGCCCAGTCAGTGAGCGATTCTTGCCGATCACTCTCCCGTTCCACCATGAAGACTGAGGCTTTCTCGTTCACCTCGAGCGCCTCGCCGCGTAAAGCTTTCTCGTAGAGCTCCAAGGTATTGAAGCGCGAGACGAACTCGCGATTTTCAAGAACGCCCGGAAGTTTGAACATCGTTTGATTCAGTGCCACCGCCTCCCGGATGACCGCTTCGTACTGGGACATGCCCTTTTTACGAAGTACATCCACGAATGCGTCGGCAGCTTCTTCGTAGAATGCCGCAAGCGAGCCGGAAGCGACGAGACGGATCAACACATACTCATCCGTAGGCCACCACATGTCGAGCCAATCCGATGAATGACAGAATTCTTCTCCACCGGCTTGGATCGAGCGTGCTTTTTCGAGCATGAATGTACGGAGATCAGAGAGCACCGGAAACGCCGCGGGCGAACCGTAGCCTCCTTCCGTGAAAAGCTCGACGAGTTCACGATACGGTACACCTGTGAGACCATGCATGATGAGCAGTGGAATCTGGAGCGATTTGTCGAAGTGCAGGAATGCGGTCATCCAGCTAAATACTCGCATGCGCACCCAGTCCGGGCGCGACAGCGTGTTCGTTGCAACCACCACTTCCTGGAGCTCCGGCACATCGCCTTCGATTTCCTTGCGGCTGCCATGAATGTTGATGCTGCGACTCATCACCGTCTCCATTCCGAACTCCTCCTGATAGGCCGGGTCCGCCATTTCGGCGTTCGGCAAAATCGTGAGGTGATAGAAAAGAATCCGGTCATGCTGGCCATTAGTGATGAGTTCATCCACGCCATTCGCGAACGAGTCGTACGTTTCGCCGGGCAGAGCCAGGATAATGTCGGTGGTCGCTTG
>CAZEJX010000052.1:0-6278 GCA_964512715.1 uncultured Candidatus Saccharibacteria bacterium | reverse complement strand
TCCAGTATCGATGGGGTGCTTACCGTTACACCGAAAGTCTTCGAAGATACCCTGCGCATCACGGGCCCCGTAAGTCTTCCGGATGGCCGCACCGTGAGTGCCGAGAATATCGTGACCGAGATCCAAAACGATGTGCAAGCCGGGCAGGCAAACGGGACAGCGAACCCGAAGGCCGTCCTTGCTTCTCTTGCTCCGGCACTGATCGCGAGACTTCAAAATCTTCCCGATGATAAGCAGCAAGCGCTTGTAAAGGATAGCCTTGCCTGGATACGTTCCAAGGACCTCATGCTCTATATGAATGACACCCGCATAGAGCATGTTCTCGGAGTCTACGGGGCGGATGGTAGTCTTTTTGCTCTGCCTCAGGAATTCTTGGGAGACTATCTTGCGGCAGTAAACGCCAATATCGGCGGCGCAAAAACAGATAGAGTAATCAAGGAAACCATTGATCTCGCAAGTCGCATTGATGATAAAGGAATCGTGCACGACACCGTGACCATAAGTCGCGAGCACAACGGCAACGAAAGGAGTGAATGGTGGTATACGGCAGAGAATTGGAATTATCTCATGCTCTTCACGCCGAAAGATGCAACTATCGAAAATGTTTCAGGAGTTGGCCGGCGTTTCATCACGCCCAAAGCAGCGTATGGAAAAACCTGGAATCGTGATAGCGACCTCGAAGCCATTCAAGCAACGATCGTGAACTCAGAAGATGGTAAACTCCAGGCATTCGAAGAATCGGGGAAAAATGTATTTGCCACCTGGCAGAGAATCCCAGCGGGAGGGCAAAAGAAAACCGTGATAGCCTATGCTCGCAGCTTATCCCGCGCGCCCTATGATGGCATGCCGTACGATTTCGTGTTCGAGAAGCAATCTGGTTCCACGGCGGCATTCAGTTTAGAAATCACCGCGCCGATCGGTTTTGAATGGGTAGGGGATGGACCAGTGTATGCATACTCAAATGATAATCCGCCGGGCAGGCTGGTAGTCCATTTGATCCTGAAAAAGAGATAGTGAGGCTTGACAAGAGGACTTGACTTTTTAAACGATATGGTATATACTTACCATGTAAGCTCAATGGTGGGCTTACGAGCATTATTGACAATCGCGGCTACAAAAAAGCGCCGCAAAAAAGGAGAAACTGACCATGTCCAACATGCTCGGTGTTACGCTCCGCGATGTTCGCGGACCGCTCGCGGATTTCAACGATAAACTCGCTGGCGAAAACGGCGAAGAGTGGCTCAAGGAATTCAACAAGTTCCTTCGAAAAGAGCCCACCTGGGATTCAAAAGCGGCGGATTGGTTCCGCTCCACCAACGAACTCACGATCGAAATTCCGGCTCTGCCTCGTCCGACAGAAAAAGAAATGAAGGACAAATTCGGCATCCGAAGCATCGAACGTGATGATTCGCCGACCGAAGCCGCGGTCTTCACCCTCGGTACGGTTCTTCGTACAAACGAAGAATTCATCGAAGGCAAAGAGTATGAGCGCCGCTTGCCGAAAAACGGTTTCGGTTATCAGCACCTTGTCTGGCTCGTCGAGCACCAGGATGAGAATCCTTCCTTCAAGGCTTTGCTTGGCAAGGTCTACATCGATGGGACAGGAATTGTCGTGGTGGACTCGTACGGCTACCGTTATGTTCCGTGTCTCGATCGGGGCGGCAGGCGATTCGGTCTGTACTGGCACTGGATCAGCCGTAGGTTCCGTCAGCGCGGCCGTGTCGGTTCTCCGTCCAGCAAGTAGCTCAATGTCCCATTGAAGGGCGCATCGCAAGATGCGCCCTAATTTTTTATAATCAAGACGGAGAGTAAATTGCGATTGGAGTTACGGCTCCAAACATTGAAATCCAGCTCGCAGAAAAAATAGAGCTACTTGGTGCAAAGCGCTAGGGAGATAAATTCTTCGAATTCGATACAGTCCATAGAATATTCAATGGATGGTGGTGTGGATGGCATTTTGCACAATCGTGGTGAACTCGAACGGCAACCGTTATGTTCCGTATCTCAATCAGAACGGCAAGCGATTCGATCTGAACTGGAACTGGATCAACAATAGGTTCAATCAGAACGGCCGTGTCAGTTCTCCGTCCAGAAACTGGCTCTATTTCTCTCCCGATAATATGGGAGAGTTTTCTTTTAAATGTTTTTGCAAGCCGCCGAACATTTTACCTACCTCAAAAAGTGGCTCGGAAAGGCGAGCGTAGGCCTTATTGTCTATGATTTTTGTTTCCCAGCCGATTCTCATGAGAAACTTCAAAGAATCTAGTTTGCGAATGATACTTACAGCGGCTAAAAGTTTCTTTTCCTTTGGCAAATAAAGAGCGCGTTCGGTGGATTCTAAAATTTCTAAAAAGACCGTATCAATTCTTTTTCCTAATACCTCCCGCGCGGACTTGGGTAGACGAGGCAGAATTTCATGCCATACTTTATACGCGCTAACCAATTTTTGAACTATGGTCAATCCGCTGGGGGGGGGTATTCAAGGGTTTGGAATTCGAAGACATTATTAGTGTAGATAATTTGCTTTTGGCCTGGCGAGAATTTGTAAAAGGTAAAAGAAAAAAGAAAGATGTGCAAGAGTTCGAGACAAGCCTTATGGATAATATACTCGAGCTGCATCAAGATTTGATAAAGAAAACCTACCGCCATGGCGGCTATCAGGCTTTTAACATCTCTGACCCGAAGCCTAGAAACATCCACAAAGCCCAAGTCCGCGATCGTCTGCTCCACCACGCCATCTACAGAATTCTTTATCCCTACTTCGATAGGAAATTTATCGCCGATTCCTTTTCCTGCCGCCTAAGCAAAGGCACTCATAAAGCGATGAACCGCTTCCATGCTTTCGCTTGCAGAGTTTCCAAAAACAACACTAAAACCTGCTGGATCCTGAAGTGCGATATTCGTAAATTCTTTGCGAGTGTAGATCAGCAAATTTTGCTTAAAATACTTGCCAGATATATTAAAGATTCGGATGTTTTATTACTACTCGAAAATATAATCCGGAGCTTTGGAGATGGCCTTCCTCTCGGCAACTTAACTTCTCAGCTTCTTGTCAATATCTACATGAACGAGTTTGATCAGTTCGTTAAGCATAATCTCAAAATAAAATACTATATCCGCTACGCGGATGACTTTGTGATTCTTTCGGATAACAGAAATTATCTTCTACTGCTCATACCTAATATCCAGGAATTCCTAAATAATAAGCTTAAGCTGACTCTTCATCCTGACAAGCTTTATCTTGAAACTCTAGCTTCCGGGGTAGATTTTCTGGGGTGGGTGCATTTTCCGGATCATCGCGTTTTGCGGACTGTTTCTAAGCGGAGGATGTTCAAGAGATTAGAAGAAAATCCAAGTGCGAATACACTCGCATCTTACGAAGGAATGCTAAAGCATGGCAATGCACGAAAGCAAAAGGAAAAGATCTCTCGATTCGCCCAAGGTGACGAGAAGAGAAAACTAAAGTAAAATAAACCGGCTATGGAAATTCGGAATTTTGTTATAGTCGCCCATATTGACCACGGCAAATCGACCCTCGCGGATCGTTTACTTGAAGTTACCGGAACCGTAGAAGCGCGTCGGATGCGAGCGCAATATTTAGATCAAATGGACCTGGAGCGTGAACGCGGCATCACGATTAAGATGGCACCGGTTCGCATGTCGTATGTCCTGAATGGCAAATCGTATATTTTGAATTTAATCGACACGCCCGGACACTCCGATTTCTCTTACGAAGTTTCACGCGCGCTTGCTGCAGTAGAAGGCGCTATTCTTCTCGTCGATGTAACCAAAGGCATTCAAGCGCAAACCCTTTCTAATTTTCGCGCGGCGAAAAAAGCCGGACTCACCATCGTAGGCGCGGTAAACAAGGTAGACATGCCCTCCGCAAGAACCGAAGAGGTGATCCACGAGCTCGCATTACTCATCGATCAAAACCCGGAAGACATCTATAAAATTTCCGCGAAAACTGGCTTGGGAGTGGAGGAACTCTTAGCTGCCGTCATCGAGCGGGTTCCGCCACCCCGCGAAGATGCGGAGCCGCGTGCTTTGATCTTCGATTCACTGTACGACGATCATCGTGGAATTCTCGCCTACGCGCGCGTCTTCGGCGGCACCTTCAAAACCGCGAGCGAAGCGGAGCTCGTTGCCGGCGACGCGAAATTTAAAATAAAAGAACTCGGATTTTTCTCCCCACAGCTTACCCCGGGTAGTGCCATAGAAGCAGGGGAGATCGGCTACATTGCGACCGGGCTCAAGGAACCGGAAAAAGTAAAAATTGGAGACACGATAGTTCTCGCGCCTCGCACTTCTGATCTTACGCCTCTGCACGGCTACAAAGAGCCGGCGCCGGTCGTCTATATCGCGTTTTATCCGGATGGAACCACCAAGTTTGAAGATTTGAAAAAAGCATTGGATCGTTTGCGTCTCACCGATGCGGCGCTGACTCTCGAGCCTGATGCTAACGAAGCTCTGGGTCGTGGCATGAAAGTCGGTTTTCTCGGCCAACTGCATTTCGATATTATTGCCACCAGGCTTTCCCGTGAATTCAATCTACAATTCCTCACAAGCTTTCCTTCGATCGCGTACCGCGTACAAGTGAAAGGGCAAGAAGTAGTCATCAAAGAGCCACACGCATTTCCGGAAAGCGCTGAGAAGGTATGGGAGCCGATTATCGCGGTAGAAATCGTTACACCCCCGCAGTATCTTCAAGGGATCCTTGCGCTCCAGAATGCGTATAGTCTTACGATCACGAACACCGAAACGGTCGGTGAGCACTTAGTCCTGCACGGCACGATGCCGCTCGCGGAGCTCATTCGCGACTTCGATGATCAGCTGAAATCCCTTTCCGCCGGTTTCGCGTCATTCAGCTATGAAGTAGCCGGAGAATCCGAAGCGGAAGTGGAGAAAATGGAAATCTTGGTCGCGGAAGAAGTCGTGGATGCTCTGACCCGCATTGTCGCTAAAAAAGACATTGAGCGCGAGGCGCGCAAAACCGTGGAGCGTCTGAAAGAACTCTTGCCGAAGCAGCAATTCGCTCAAGCGATCCAAGCCCGGGTGCGCGGCCGCATTATTGCCCGTGAAACCATCGGTGCCTTGAAAAAAGCGCTGGGTGATTTCGGTAAAAATGGCGGTGATATCACGCGCAAGATGAAATTATGGCGCAAACAAGACCGCGGCAAGGAACGCCTGCAGGCCTCCGCGCGCGTACAAGTGCCGGTCGAGGTGTTCCGTGAAATTTTGAAGAAATAAAAACACCGTCACGCTCTGCGTGACGGTGTTCGCATTAGAAGGGATCTCCTTCGGGTAAGATCTCCGTAGCGATTCCCATGATTTTTGCCATGTCGCTCACGTGACGATTGCGCATCCACGCTCCGGCAAGAGTTGCACAGAGTTCGTCCCGGCCTACAAAATCTTTCTTGCAAAGCAGTGAGAAAGCGTCAAAAGCTTTCTCGGAAGAGACCGAGAAGCGAGGCTCAAGGAGGGAAAGAAGCGCTTTCTCGCGAACTTCGGAGGAAAATCGCTGGAGCTCCTTCACGATAGTGGCCATCATAGCCCGTGATTCCTGCCTATCGTCAGTATCAACCCAGGCTGACAGAAGGGCTTCAGAAACAAGCTCCTGAAGCTGTGTTTCCCAGGGTAGATTACTCAGGATACGAAGAGCAGCTTCAAACTGAAGCCGATTCGCGAATTGTCGTTGAGACTTCCAGCGTTCGCTGGCAAGCTGGGCAATACTTGGGCCTTCCCGATGAACCTCCGCCATTGCATCGTCTACAATGAGGTGCATCCAGAGATCAAAAGTTCTTTTGATCCTCTTTAGAAGGTAGCCCGACTTCTCCTCCTGAACCTTCAAGAGATCAGAGCGGATCTGCTCTTCGCAGGCCTGAATGGTGTGCTTATAGGGTAATCGCAAGAGAACAGAAAGAGCGGGATTGTCGGCAGCAATAGTGTCTTCACGAATAGGAGTGAGATCCCGGGAAATACCGTACATATGCTTCCTTTCCGGCTTTAAGGCCGTAAGCGCTTCTTCTTTAGGGAAGAAGCTGGTTGTGAACGCGTGGGTTGCGCGCTGGGGTGAGCTTATGGCAAGGAGCAGGAACTTGTCAATCGTTGTGATAAAATAGCATTATGACTCTCGAGCGCGGCGATGTGGCAAAGATTATTATTTCCGTGATGCTTTTTTTGTTTCTCGTTTTCGTGTCGGTGCAAATCTACATCTATAGCGGAAAGCTCAAAGCGGCGCGTGTCAGTTACGAAGCAGCCGAAGCGAAGCTCGCCAC
>CAZEJX010000051.1:0-6436 GCA_964512715.1 uncultured Candidatus Saccharibacteria bacterium | reverse complement strand
GCGCAAGTGCGGAGATTGCCGCTGGTGTCCACCACTGTCCAAGTCACCGTCGTCGGAATTACCTGCGGCAAATTGGTCAAACAGGGCACCGTCATTCGCCGCGGCTCCCGGCGTGATTTCAACGCGATTTGGATCCGCAACGAACTCTACCGCGTCGTCCGGTGTGGCGTTGTTTTCGCGAATGAAGCCTGCTACTTTCACGATTTCATTTTCAGTAATGTAGGAGCCTTGGATACGCTTGGGCTGGGAGAGCTCAGCAGAGGTGAAGAGCAAATCACCACCGCCCAAGAGTTTTTCCGCTCCGGAAGCATCTAAGATGGTGCGGGAATCGATTTGCGAGGCTACCTGCAAAGCAATGCGGGCGGGGATATTCGCCTTAATAAGACCTGTAATGACTTCTACCGAGGGGCGTTGCGTGGCGAGAACCAAGTGGATGCCGGTTGCGCGGGCCATCTGCGCGAGGCGGACAATCGAACCTTCTACCTCACGGCCGAAGGTGCTCATAAGGTCTGCTAATTCGTCCACTACGATAAGGATGGAAGGCAGTGGCTCATTCTTGTGACTCGCGTTATAGCTCTTAATATCGCGATTACCGGCTTTGAGCAAAATATCATAGCGCCGATCCATTTCCGCGAGCGCCCAGCGGAAGACGCCCATAGACTTCTTATTTTCTGTGATGACCGGTGAGATGAGGTGCGGAATGCCCTCGTAGTTCGAGAGCTCGACGCGCTTCGGATCGATCATGATAAGACGGAGCGTCGCGGGAGAGTTCTTGTATAAGAGTGAGGTGAGGAGCGAGTGCACTACGACGGATTTTCCGGAACCAGTTGCACCGGCAATAAGGAGGTGCGGCATCTTTTCAATATTGGCAAAGACCGGTTCACCGGTCACGTCGCGTCCCAACGCAAAGCCGAGCGCGCCGGCATCCTGGAATTCCTTATACCCCATGAGAGAGCCGAGGCGAACCAAGGCAGCGGTTTTGTTCGGCACTTCAATACCTACGAGGGATTTACCCGGGATCGGGGCTTCGATGCGGATCGGATGCGCGGCCAAAACCAATGCGAGGTCCTGCGCAAGCGCGGTGATACGTGAGAGCTTTACGCCTTCGGCTGGTTTTAAGGTATAGCGGGTGACCTTCGGACCGATGTTGATTTCGCCCATTTCGACGGGAATGCCAAAACTCTCAAGCGTGCGTTTGATGATGTTCGCGTTTGCGCGCAAGTCGCCGGTGGTCGGCTTGCCGCCTTCTACCGAGAGCAGATCGAGCGGCGGAGCAACGTAATTTTCATCCGCGAAATGTTTCGGGGTCTGATGTTTATCAGGTTTCGCGTCAGATTTGGACTCCGCGATGACCACGTCTGCGACTTCTTCTGCCTGACCCTTTAAGGTCGATTTCTTTTCTTCCTTCTTTGTCTTGTCGCTTTCTTTTTCTTCCACGCCTTCGCCCGAGACTACAAGCTTCTCGATATCTTTTGCTCGTTGTTCCTTGGCTTTTGCTTTTGATTCAAATTCTTCCTCTTCTTCATCCTCCCCGCCAAATCTCGGTAAACGGAGCGGGAGATTTGCTGTCATAATGACCGAGATACTAAGGATTGCCGTATCAATAAGAGCAGCTGCAATATTGCCAAATGGAATCTTTAGCGATCCGAAAACAACTCCCAGCCAACCTGCACGCAGAGGGGTTTCCGGCGCGGACATGAAGATATCGATGAGGCCGAGAACTGAGAGAATAAGCAATGCTGCCCCGAAAAGGGTAGTGCCCATGAATTTCTTGCGTTCTTCCATAAAGAACACTCCGGCAACCAAGAGGAATGTCGCGGGCAAAATGAAATAACCCACACCGAGGAGGGTATGGAGCACTTTATAGAGCCAACTGCCTACCGGGCCGGCGGAAGCGAAGCCTGCCAGGGTGAACACGGCCGCAGAGACGAGAAAGACGATAGCCAAGATGCTTTTCTTGGCATCGGGGTGAAGTGTGGGAGCGGATTTTGTGGGGCTTTTGCCGCTCGCGATTTTAGATTTCTTCTTTGCCATCAGTGCTATAAATTGTATCGCATCTCGTAGCCGCACGGAAGCACTTTATTTGGGCAGGCAAAGAACCCTCTTATCGGTTTATAATAGTAGTGCATGGATATATCTCTTGTCGTATTCGATTTGGATGGCACGCTTGCTGAGAGCAAGCAGCCGATTGATGCCGAGATGGCTGGGCTCTTGCGCCGCCTGCTTCTGGAGCGGAAAGTAGCTGTTATTGGCGGCGGAAAATACGAGCTTTTCCAGAAATTCTTGATTGCTAAAATTGGCAGGAATCAGGAGCAGGTGAAAAATCTTTTCCTCTTTCCCACCACGGCGACTTCTTTCTATCGTCATGAGAAAGGAAAATGGAGGAACGTTTATGAGCATAAGCTTTCCCAGAAAGAGAGAAAGGAGGTATTCGGCGCCTTTAAGCAAGCGTTTAAAGATTTAAAATATGTGCGACCGAAAAAGATATACGGCAAGATAATCGAAGATCGTGATTCGCAGATCACGTTTTCTGCGTTAGGTCAAAAAGCGCCACTTGCGCTCAAGAAGAAATGGGTGGCACAGAACGCCGCGTTCAAGATGCAGCTTGCAAAGCGCGTGCAGAAGTATTTGCCGAAGCTTGAAGTGCGCGCGGCGGGTTATACCTCCATTGATGTAACGAAGAAAGGCATTGATAAGGCTTATGGTATTCGCCAAATTGAGAAATATCTGAAAATTCCTGAAGAAGAAATGATTTTCATTGGCGACGCGTTGTTTAAGGGAGGCAACGATTATGCGGTGAAAACCACCGGCGTAAAGACCATTGCGGTCAAGGGGCCAAAAGAAACGAAGAAGATTATCCGCCGGATCCTCGCATCCTCATCAATGTAAGAGGACTAAATATAGAGAAAAAACCGGCCCATGCGGGCCGGCTATGACTTCTGCCGTGCGTACTTGGCGTGATAGTCCAAGCGACAGTTGGCTTCGAGGACTGACATCCGCGGTTCGAGAGGGAATCCGTAGGAGAATCCAGATTCGTGAAGGTAAGTATCGATGGGGCTCGCGTCATCCTCGAGGAGGGTCTCGCCTTTGATTTCAGAGGCTGACGTATCTCGACGCTCAGCGAGTTTCGCGATAAGGTGATTTCCCGCGAAGGGATAATTCTTCTTCGAAGGGTCATACTCCCCGCATTTGCCGTGATATTTTTTGAAACAATTATCACAGACATCTCGCTCGAACACGGTGCCCCAACAATTTAAGGTGGCGCGTTTGGTGATCTTGTTTGTGCACTGCTCCATCATACAGGGCCGCCCTGGAACGAAGGGATGAGATAAAAAGGAGAGCGAGTGATACATGCTCCCAAAAAGCATACGTGCTTTGTTTTCCAAAGTGTAATCGTTGTCTTTTCGAAGTTGATGCTCTTTGAAGTGGATTAGCGGTTCTTTGCGACTCTCATAGTCAAAGTCAAGGAGATGGGCTAGACATGCGGGGAATTTAACTACAAAGAATTGTTCTCCCTCACATTCCTCTATTCCCAGCACTTCGCCTTGTTTCCCGCAAAAAATATAGCTTTCGTCGGTAACCGTAACGATGGAGCCAGATTCGAATTGCATAAGACCTCCTTTCAAAAATTCTAGCGATACTATACGCGCAAATATATTTTGACGCAATCGCCTCATTACTATATAGTATGCGCGCATGGATACGCTTGTTTTCGATATTGAAACGGTAAATTTCTTCACCGATCCGGGGGTGGGCTGGAACAATTTCGGCGCACTCAAGATCTCTGTGGTGGGCGTCTATTCTTATCTTAAAGATGAGTATTTTTGTTTTGCGGAAGATGAGATGGATAAGCTCGCCGAACTTTTTAAAGACGCATCAAAGATTGTGGGTTTTGCCTCGAATCGGTACGACATTCCTGTCTTGAATTTATACTTCCAGAAATTGAGAAATCGATCGGAACTTAATTTATGGACTCGTGAACGCATAGACCTTTTAGATGAAATTGAGCGGGCTACCGGAGATCGTATTTCCTTGAGCCGCCTTGCGGAAGCAAATCTTGGCGTGAAGAAAGATCAGCACGGATCCGAAGCTGCGGGCATGTATGAACGCGGTGAGATCGAAAAGCTCAAAGAATATTGCTTGAAAGATGTTCGGCTCACTAAAGAACTGTATGACATCTATGAGCGTGACCGCGCTTTTTGGATTCCCCGTCGCGACAATGGCGAATTGGAAAAGACCACTTTGAGTTCGCCCGCGACCCAACCGCTTCTTATATAGTATGGCCGGAAAGAAAAACCGTATCTATCTTGACTATGCCGCGACGACGCCGGTTGACCCGCGTGTTCTTAAGGCGATGCAGCCTTATTTTTCAGGAGAATTTGGGAATCCTGGCTCGCTCCACTCTTTTGGCCAGCAGGCGATTGCGGCGGTGGATGTCGCGCGGGAAACCATAGCGAATACTTTGGGTGTAGATTTCCGGGAAGTTATCTTTACTGGGAGCGCCACGGAGGCGAATAATGTAGCATTACGAGGAGCGGTGCAAAGAGCTAAGAGCTCAGAGCCGAGAGCAGGAGGAAATAAAGAGCTCGCAGCTCGTAGCTCGCAGCTCCCGCTACGCGTCATTGTTTCCGCGGTTGAACATGAATCGGTTTTGGAGACCGCGCGGTATTTGGAAAAAGACGGCGTGGAGGTGGTGTATCTGCCCGTCGATAAAAATGGCGTCGTAAAACTCAGTGCCCTCAAGAAGGCGCTCACTCCCAAAACCGTTTTGGTTTCTATCATGTATGTAAATAACGAGACGGGCGCGGTGCAACCGATTAAAGAAATTGGGAAGATCATACGAGAATTTAGAAGTGAGAATTTAGGATTTAGGAAAAATCCTCAATCCTCAATCCTCAATCCTGTAGTAGCGTATCCGCTACTGCATACCGATGCGGCGCAGGCATTTCAGTTTCTGGATTGTCGTCCGGTGGAGTTGGGCGTGGATCTCATGACGCTTTCCGCGCATAAAGTATATGGACCAAAGGGAGTTGGTGCGCTTTATGTGAGGAAAGAATTTAGAAGTGAGAATTTAGGATTTAGGAAAAATCCCCAATCCTCAATTCTCAATCCTATCCTTACCGGTGGGAGGCAGGAATTCGGTCTGCGCTCCGGCACGGAAAATGTGCCTGCGATTGTCGGTTTTGGAAAGGCAGCGGAGCTTGCCATAAACGAGCGAGAGAAGAACACCAAACAGGTTAAGGCAATGCGGGATAGGTTTCTCATGAAACTAAAAGCAGAGAAGAAGATTCTTCGTTTTGCTCAGAATGACAGCGGAGATATGTCTCCACACATTTTGAGTCTCTGGATTAAAGATCGCAAAGCGGAAGATGTATTAACGAAGCTCGACCTCGAAGGCATCGCTATTTCTTCCGGTTCGGCTTGCCGGTCGCGTTCATTCGAGCCCTCGCATGTGCTCAAAGCCATGGGATTAAGCGATATGCGTGTTCGCGAAAGCGTCCGGGTGAGTTTTGGGAAATTCACCACCGCCGCGGAGGTTGATGTTGCAGCGAAGGCCCTCAAGGCGATTCTTGAGTGAGGAGTATTAGGGATTCATCGAAAAACCCTCCCCGGGACAGGTTATAATAGAGCCATGCACACTAATACCCGAAGAGCGCTAGGGATTGTCCTTATAATTCTAGGCGTCATGGCCTTATATAGCACCGCCGTACGTGCGGGCTATTTGCGAATGCCGAGCGTCCTCAAGAATTCAAGCATCGTCTCACGGATACATAATTTCTTTGGGAAGCCGGAGATTCCCTCGATTACCCAAGATGTGCCGCTTTACCGGCCAGTGGCGGATTACGAAGACGCGGTTATCACCGCCGTGAAGAATGTATCGCCAGCGGTAGTTTCGATTACGATTTCCAAAAATTTGCCGGCGTATCAGAATTGCTCTTCTCAGAATCCTTTCGACAGCTTGCCACCATCGCTTCGTCAGTTTTTGGGCGGCGATAACGGCTTTCCTGGGTTTTACTATTCTTGCGACCAGACTACGCAGCAGACCGAAGTGGGCGGTGGTTCCGGGTTTATCATCTCGAGCGACGGTCTCATCATTACCAACAAGCATGTGGCAGCAGATACCGAGGCGACTTACACGGTTTTCACGAACGATGGTAAGCGGTATGACGCGAAAGTTCTCGGGCGCGACCCGATCCAGGATCTGGCAGTCTTGAAAATCGATGCAAAAAATCTTCCCACAGTTACTTTAGGAAACTCTGATGATTTGCAGCTTGGGCAAAGCGCCATTGCCATTGGAAATGCTTTAGGCGAATTCCAAAATACCGTTGCCTCCGGCGTTATTTCCGGTTTGAACCGATCTATCACCGCGCTTTCAGAAAATGGAAATTCGGAAACTATCCAGGGCGTGATCCAAACGGACGCGGCGCTCAACCCG
>CAZEJX010000050.1:0-6571 GCA_964512715.1 uncultured Candidatus Saccharibacteria bacterium | reverse complement strand
ACGAGCATCTTCGAGATACTTTGCCCTCTCGGCAATGTACCATTCCGCGAGTGACGAGAGAACACAATAGCCGAACTGACGCTTGCTGAGCTTTTTCGCCTCCTTGGAAAACGGTTCCAGGTTTTGAGCGTATCGCCTCCGCTTCTTTCGTTTTTCCGCTTCTTCGAAAAGCTGCCAAGCGCTCCAGTCGTCCATGTTTATGATTTCTGGCACTTTATCGAGAAGTATCCAAGCGTCCAAAAGCCGGCTCTGAAACGACCGGCCGCTCGAAATTCCGCCTGCGTCATAGAGCTGACAGAGCTTCCGTAACATGAGCCAACCGAGTTCCCGCTCGGTGAGATAATCAATGCTCTTGGTTTTCAAAACCAGCCTCCTCAACTACCCGCACTATACCGAAAAGAGACTTTGCAGGGAATAGCCAGCACAAAAAACCAGAAATATTTCTGGTATTTTTGTGCTGGTAGCCTCAAGGGGACGCTTCGCTATCGAACAGCCGCCTCCCGGATCCGGCGGCTTCTGACAACCTCTCGGTTTTCAGTGCTTTCCAACACGGGAAAACTCCCGTTTTCCCGACCCCTTTCCCGTTCGATTCCCAAAGAAAATACTACAAAAACCTGAAATATTCTTCAGGTGTTTTTGTAGTAGTAGCCTCAAGGGGAATCGAACCCCTATTCCCGCCGTGAAAGGGCGATGTCCTAGCCGTTAGACGATGAGGCCAAAGTAAGCTCTATAGTACTGAATTTTGACATCAAAATCAATTTGGAAATATACTGCGCATCAGCATGCGGAGGAAGCTATGATCATCGAAGACGGCGTGTCCACGATTCCAGAGACTCAACACCCCCATCACGTGCCTGTCGCAGATCTCAGAAAAAATATTTTCTTCGCTCTCTGGCCACTCTTTCTCTGTTTTCTTTTCGCAGTCGAACTTGCCGTGATTTGGCTTCTCGACACTATTCGATTGCACCTCTTGCTCTGGCTCCGTTAATGAAAATCCGTTTGGCCGAGGCCAAACGGATTTTATATTCTCTTGTAAACTACGCTCGCTCGATCACACAATTCCAATACGCCCGGATCGGAAATGCGGTAGTACATTTCTTTTCCTTCGCGGCGCATCGAGACAAGCCCTGATTGGCGCAACCGTGACAAGTGTTGCGCGAACGCAGGTGCTTCTACTTTCGTACGTCGGAATAATTCCTCTCGTGAAATCTCTCCATCACGCAGAAGTTCCAAAATGGTGATCCGAGTCGGATTCCCCAGGGCTCGGAACGCCGAGGCGGCTTGGATGTATTTTCGGTCCATATACAAGATTGTAGCAAGCATGATCTATCGCTTCAAACGAGCTTTTATGTTCTTGATAATTTGCTCCGGACGCAGTCGTATCTCATGCTCCCAGAATCGCAAGACAGTCCATCCTGCTCGTCGTAAGGTGCGACTTATTTTTCTGTCGCGCGCTCTATTTCGTTCGATTTTTTCTCGCCAAAAGTCATTTTTGAGTAGGTGCTTCCAGCGTGGATAGTACCAGCCATGCCAAAAATCGCTATCTATAAATATCGCTAATTTTTCTTTTCTATAGATCACATCAGGTTTCCCTAAAACGTTTTTTACGTTTTTCGCGAAACCGTACAATTTAGCACGCCGAAGGAACCTCAAGAATCTACGCTCTAATCCAGTTTCTTTCGATTTAACTCTGCTCATCACGCGAGATCTTCCCTCGCGCGTAAGACGATCACGAGCTCGTTGCCGCTGAAAGTGTCGTCCAAGGTAATTTCTCGGCATTCTACCTTGAGAGGCCCGCATCAAATACTTCTTCGACGTCTTCCCTGATTGACTTTTCCGCGAGAAGCGCTCGCCACTGGACGAGTCTGTCTTTGGCGAGATCCTCTACTCGCCAATAATAGCGAAGTTTATCGGCTGGAAATTTTGGCAAGGCCGTGGCGATATCCTTTGCGCGTTCAAAAAGATGCGCGTAAATCCGAGGTAGCCTCACGACACCGCGAGCTAGCCTTATATTTCTTTTCCCTCCTGAAGTAAAAAGGTCGCGTAAGTTTGAAGATACTAAGCTGTAATTCGAAACAAGATACGCCGCTGGGCGTTCAAATTTAAGGGAGCTTCCTCCAAAGACTTCCGGGAACAAAATCATGAATTCAACCATGAACTCAGCTCTTCTCTCGGAAGAAAGTGAGCTAAACGGCTGGATTACCGTGCTTACGCTTGTATCCTCAGCTCGAGCGTCAATCCACCAAAGTTCTTCTCCACGCTTAAGTTGCGCGCGGTAGAAATCTTTAATGCAGCGAATGGGATCAGCGCTTTGCCGAAGCACGTCGTATCCTATGCCCATCCTTTCGAAGATGGACTCTCCCAAAGGAAGATTCATATTGATTTTGTATCGAGGCGAGTGGGTTACACCAACGTCATATAAGCATTCTTGGTAAGCGCGATACTTTATATCGGCTTCGCCCCCTAACTTTCCAAAAAGAAGATATATTCTGCCTACGTCTTCCACGCGCGTAGTTTCAAGAATACTATTTCCGGTAGAGATCCATTTGTCAGAGGAAGTCATTTTTACCTCCACGCCAAAATATTTTTTAGCGACGATATCCGGGAATGCGTGCGCGGTCGTATGCGAAATACTCCCTTCGAAAGGAGTGGCTTTCGCGCTCCTGCACATCGCTTCGTAAATGAGAGTTTCAAACTTTTCAGGATCGCCACGCAATATGCGAATGAGGCTGTTTTTCATGAGAGCACTAAGCGCGCGCTCCCGTGTACCCGCGAGAAGATTTAGGAAATCTGTTTCTAGGACGTTTTTCTTCTCGACATAGATTAGGGACATCTTACACGTATTTATCTATAAATTTTTCTATAGCCGTAGCAACGTGCCATGCCATAACGGGCGGCACCGCGTTTCCAATTTGCTTATAAGCGCTCGAGGTGGAGGGAGCGAAAGTAAAATCGTCCGGAAATGTTTGGATTCTCGCTGCTTCGCGCGCAGATAATCTTCGCTTACCGTTCCAGTGCCATTCGACATTACCGTGATGTTCCGCGCGCATAGTGGGGCCAATATCTTTCTTCGAAACAATCGCGTTTCCTTGAGTGCCAGGGAACATCTTTGCTCTAGACCAAAAGTGATTTGGTAACGCCCCTTCTTTTTTTCGATTTAAATCTCCGATTGCTTTTTGAAGCGTAATCCATTGTTTTTGAGACAGTACGGGCTTTGGATGAATAAACTTCGGCAATCCTTTCGCCTTATTCGTACCTACGATTACTACTCGCTCCCGAGATTGGGGAACACCGAAATTCGCGGCGAAGTAAAGCTGGGTAGAAATTTGATAACCAATTTTCGCGAAATCTCGCTCGATAGTTTTCAGAGCCTCGCCACCATCCATGCTCAAAAGTCCTTTTACGTTTTCGGCCACAAATATAAGGGGCTTTGTGCGTCGTACAACTTCAACCATACTCCTATAGAGTAATCCACGACTACTATTGAAACCCCTTCGTTTTCCGGCCAGGCTAAAATCCTGACATGGAAAACCACCGAGAACTATATCCGCAGACGGCGGAATAAGACCTTTTTTAAGAAGAGCGCGTATATCTCCGCAAACTATTGGTTGATCAAAGTTTTGCTCGAAGGTGAGACATGCATTTTTATCAATTTCGTTGGCCCATTTGAGTTCGAAATTCCGAGGCGCATAGAAATGATCCAAATACGTAAAACCTCCTTTAAACCCTAAATCAAGACCTCCGCAGCCTGTGAACAGCGATATAACGCTGTATTTTTTCTTTGTTCGCGTTTTTGTTTTAAGTGATGTTGCGGCTTCTCTGTCGAATAACAAAAATGGCGTTATCCCTACCTCTCCCGTAGTTATAAGAGAAGAAATATTTGGAGTGAGATACTTCATGTATATTAATATATATCAATGTATACTTATTCACTCTGTGGATAATCCTGAAAAATTGGATAAGTATTGATTTTCTTGCTATACTTTCCCCGTTTTTCAAGGCTTTTATGGAACCTGGCGTACATATTTCTCTTGCGGCGGAAAAACTCTTCGAAATCGGGTCATTTCCGGTTACGAACGCGCTGCTCATGTCTTTTGCGGCTTTTGTGGTACTTGTCACGGTTGCGCTTATCCTTCAGAAGCGCATCGCGCTCGTACCAGGAAAGGTGCAGAGTGTTTTTGAACTTATTCTCGAGGAGCTGCTTTCGCTTATGGATTCAGTACTCGGCAGCCGGGAGAAATCAGAGAAATACCTGCCGCTTATCGCGACTATCTTCTTTTTTGTTCTTACCTCAAACTGGCTGGGGCTTTTGCCGGGCGTAGGATCGCTTCTTTGGAAAGAAGGCGGCGAAAGTATTCCCCTGCTCCGCTCCGGTGCGGCAGATCTCAATTTCACCCTGGCGCTCGGTGTCATAGCCGTCATTGCCGTGAACCTCTTCGGTATCTTCGCGATTGGCCTCAAACACCACGTTGGCAAGTTTTTTAACGTGCATGGACCGATCGACTTTTTCGTCGGTATTCTTGAATTCGTCTCGGAATTTGCTAAAATGGTGTCGTTTTCGTTCCGTCTTTTTGGAAACGTTTTTGCGGGAGAGGTACTGCTCACGATTGTGGCATTTCTGGTGCCCTACGTGGTGCCCCTCCCGTTTCTCTTTCTTGAAATCTTTGTAGGCTTCATCCAGGCATTCGTGTTTGCGATGCTCGCGCTCGTCTTTGTGGCGATTGCGATAACACCGCACGAAGGCGGGCATGAAGCCACGCATTGATCACAAAGGTCGATAGTATTCCTTCATTACTAACTACACATGGATATTCAAATCGTAAAGACTTGGGGACCGGCACTCGCAATTGCCATCGGTACGATGCTCCCGGCGTTCTCCATCGGCTGGATTGGCGCGAAAGGACTTGAGGCCATCGGCCGCAATCCGGAAGCTGCTCCGAAGATTCAGACCGCTATGATTCTCGCGATCGCGTTTGCCGAAGCTATCGCTATTTACGCGCTCGTCGTCGCCCTCGTATTAAAGTTCGTTTAGTAATGAGATCCCGCAGATATACTGCGGGATGACACATCATGTCAGAACTCTTCCAAAAACTAGGACTGGATTGGCACCTCTTACTCGCGCAAGCGGTAAATTTTTTGGTGCTTTTGACGGTCCTCTACTTTGCTCTCTATAAGCCGTTACTCAAAGTATTAAAAGAACGGCGAGCGAAAATTGAGGAAGGTCTCACGAAAGCGGACGAAGCGGAAAAGCGACTCGGAGAAGCGAATGATATGGCTAAGGCGAAGCTTCAGGAAGCTGAGGCGGAATCCCTGAGCATCATTCAACGCACCGAAGATAAAGCAAAAGGGGTTGAAGCGGCGCTCCTCTCTGAGGCTCGTAAAAAAGAAGCGGCGCTCATGGAGAGTGCGGAACGTACCGCCAAGCAAAAAGAAGACGCTGCAGTGGAGGCTTTCCATAAAGAAGCAGCCGGACTGCTTCGCGAAGCACTTACCAAAGCAGTGGGCATGCGCCCCGAGTCGGTAGATGAGGCGCTGGTTACGGCGGCCATTCATGAAATTAAAAAGCGATGAAGTACACGGCATCTACCTACGCGAAAGCGCTTGCAGAGTCCCTCACAGCGGCAAAAAAAGAAGATCACGCTTCAATGATTAAGCGGTTTATCGCGCTTGTCGTACGGCATAACGATGCAAAACTCTTGCCGAAAATTGCCGAACTTGCAGCGAAGATATTGCGTGAGAAAGAGGGAGGAAACAAGTTTACTATCGAATCAGCACGGCCTCTTCCCAAGTCGCTCAAAGAAAAACTAGAGCAAGGATTCCAGGCAGAGCGCCACATGACAGAGATAGAAGAACGGATCATCCCTTCACTCATTGCCGGTGTGCGCATCATAAAGAATGAGGAAGAGCAAATGGACTTTAGTTTTCTCCGCAGACTTCAACGCATGTTCTCATAAATTAATCTTGCTACAAAAAATTATCAGGATTTAGAATATAGAATTTAGAATTTAGGCTTGTGTCCTAGATTCTAAATCCTAAATACTAAATTCTTCTCATGAGTTACGACATCATCCAAAAACTGAAAAAAGAAATCGAAGGCTTTGAGGAAAAACCAGGCTGGGAATCTATTGGTCGGGTAACTGAAGTTGGCGACGGTATTATCCGTATCAGCGGGTTACGAAAGACGCTTTCCCAAGAAGTTTTGACCATTGAAACTGCCGAGGGCGTCCGCCGCGCCTTGGCGTTGAACCTGGAAGAAGATTCTATCGGGGCTTTGGTTTTGGATGATTATTTAGCAATCGCCACGGGAGATACCGTAAAAAATACCGGCCAAGTACTCTCCATTGAAGTCGGCAAAGAAATTGTCGGCCGCGTTATTGATCCCTTGGGCAACGCTTTGGATGGTAAAGGCGATCTTTTCCCTAAAAAAGACGACGTTACTCGATACCTTTTAGAGAACCGTGCTCCGGGCGTCTTGGAACGCGAGCCAGTAGACACGCCGCTCATGACGGGTATTAAAACGATTGACTCCTCGATTCCTATCGGCCGCGGACAACGCGAACTTATCATCGGC
>CAZEJX010000049.1:0-6625 GCA_964512715.1 uncultured Candidatus Saccharibacteria bacterium | reverse complement strand
TTTCGTCTTATTTTATAGATTTTTTGCGAGGTCATTTCGATGGCGATGGAAGTTTTTATTCGTATTCTGACAAAAGATGGAGGTCAAGCTATATGTTTTACATGGTTTTCGCGTCTGCCAGCAAAAAACATATAACGTGGTTGCAATCTGAGATTCGGAATAAGATGGGCATTCAGGGCCATCTGGTAAAGTCAAAAAATAACTCTGCTTATCAGCTTCGATACGCTAAGGCCGAATCATTGAAATTGATAGCAAAAATGTATTATAATCACGCGGTCGTGTGTCTTTCTCGTAAGCGCAGTAAGATTGAGGAGGCTATTCGACGCAAGTAAAGTCTCATGCGCGGGTGGCGAAACTGGCAGACGCACCACTTTGAGGGGGTGGCGCCGCAAGGCGTGGAGGTTCGAATCCTCTCCCGCGCACGACTAAAAACTCTTACCCGCATTTTTGCGGGTTTAGAGTTTTAGGAGTCCCGAGAAGGCTCCTAAAGCAGTCGACGAGGGGCGATAGAAAACAAAAACCCGCTTGCGCGGGTTTGCGAAGCGGGTGGGGTCTATGCGGCTTGCTCAAAGCTTTTAGCTGCTTTTTCGAGATTCGGGAACACTTTGCTCTGAGGTATGCGGGTAATGTGGATGAGTTCCATGACTCGTTCCGGTACGTTGATGAGTGCCAGATTCTTCCTTTCGATGATCTCCTCCGCGCACATGCCGATCAGTTCACCCATGCCGGTACTCATCGCATAGTCGATGTGCCCGAAATCGAGGATAACGCATTGGCTTGGAGATATTCCCCGCAGTGCTTTCAAGGCAAATTCTCCGCTTACGCCAAGCTGAACGGCTCCCGTAAACTCTATAATTAATACTTCCGCGTGTTTCAATGTGCGGTGATGCTTTTGAATGATCACGCAGCACCTCCTTGCTGGCTCAGAAGATACAATAGCCGGACTATCTTTGCAAACTCAAAATGTGGTATAGTCAACTCATGAACAAATTCAGCAAGCGCGAAGCGCTTAAGTTTGGGTGGGATGCGGCCCTAGAGAACGTGAGCTTCTTTATCGTGTCTCTTCTTGCCGTGTGGATCGCGGGACTGGTATTAAGCAGCATTGCGAGCGGTTTTCATCGCAATGATGTCGTGATTATCGGTGTGTTGTTTTCTCTTGCCGCGGCGGTGATTCGTCTCATCGGTCAGATTGGGTTTGTCAAAGTTAGCTTGAAACTGCAAGACAAACAGAAGCCGGTGAAAGAGGATTTCTACCCCACGAGCAAACAGTTTTGGAACTTTCTTGGTGCGTGCATCCTCTTTGGAATCGCTGTAATGGTAGGATTGGTACTTCTTATCGTGCCTGGCATTATCCTCGGGGTCTCGATGCAGTTCTACAGTTACTATGTGATTGAGAAGGGGATGGGTCCGATTGAAGCATTGAAAGCGAGCTTCAAAGCGACGGAAGGGCAGCGCTGGGAGATTTTCAAATTCGATCTCGTATGCGCTGGCGTAGGTATTCTTGGAGCCTTGGCTTTGGGAATCGGTCTTTTTGTAGCGATACCTACCGTCCTCGTTGCAAACGCGTTCGTGTATCGTAAATTGAGCGCGGCCTAGTTTTGGGAAAATAAATAGCCCCGCCGAGAGGACTTTCTCGGCGGGGCTTTTTTGCGGCCCGTTGTGCCCCAAGTGATTCGTGCCCGCGTCCGGTCTTGCCTCATGAGTCCACAAAAACTCTTTGGCCAAGATTACGAAGCACTTCGGCGGGTAGAGCATGGGGAGAGTTGTACCATAAGTAGCACCCTCCAAAAGCTTCCCTTACGGAATCGGAGCAGATTATCAGAACCCCGTCGGCGAAATCTCTTCTTCGCTCGAGCCATTCCTTTCCCCTCCAAGAAGAGGTTGGCGAAAAGGAAGAACGGGCCGTCTGATTTCAAACTACTCCAATTGCCCTGTGAAAAGCAAGTTTTGGTGGTAGCGAGAAAAAGAATGCTCTAAAATATGCGCATGCGTTACGTGATCGGTATAGACGAAGTGGGGCGAGGACCTTTGGCTGGTCCGGTAGTACTTTCTGCCGCCCTTATCCCTGCTAATCTGCGTGTTCGCGCGGGCAGCGGCCGTGGCGAGCTCGCGGATTCCAAAAAACTAACTGCTATCCAGCGCGAATTATGGGCGGAGTACCTGGGTGCGCATCCGCGCGTCGCGCATGTCATCGTTAAGGCTCTTCCCAAGAAAATAGACGAAGTGAATATCGCCCGCGCGGCCAATTTGGCCGCGCGGCGAGCGCTTCAAAAACTTCTGCGCGTGCATGCGGAGAAGTTCAAAAAAATAGAGATTTATTTGGACGGCGGCTTGTATCTTCAAAAGTTGCGCCATGCGCGACAGAAAGCAGTAATAAGCGAGGAGAAGGTGCGTCTTAATTCCCAAACGGTAGTTTTGGCGCGCACGATAGTTAAAGGGGATGAAAAAATACAAGCTGTAAAAATAGCCTCCATTTTTGCCAAAGTGCATCGGGACAAATTAATGGATAGGGAAGCAAAGAAATATCCCGGCTACGGATTTGAGAAGCACAAAGGCTATGGAACGAAGGCTCACTACGCTGCACTCGCTGCTTTAGGGCCGAGTCCGATTCATCGCACGACTTTTCTTTAACTCAAAATTCCAATAAACCGGGATTTCAAGGAGCATTGACTTTCCTCACGATAGTGCTATTATCTAAAGGTAGCTACGACTACGGTGGCGATGGAACCTCGCAACTTGCGACTGGATAGCGCCAATCGTACTATACACTCCCTCCAACGGCTTCGGCTCTTGGAGGGCTAACTTTTAAAATATTGTTGACCTATCTAGGAAAATCGGCTATGCTATAAGAGGAAATCACAGGTCCGCCTTCGCTAGAGCTGCGGCGGGATGTAAGACTTTCTAAATTCATTACATTTACTAAGAAAATCTCATGGGAGGCGTACCAACAAAACATCATAGCCACGGCAAGACGGCGCGACGCCGCAGCCATATGGCACTCAAGAAAACCCGCGTGTTCGTGTGTCCGCAGTGCAAAGCCCCTAAGCTTTCGCACTCGGCATGCGCGAATTGCGGTTACCGTGCTCCACGTCGTAAAGTCACCGCAAGCACCTAAAGAAGAATGACCGTTTCCCGCTCTTTGTAAAACCTGTCTCCTGATTACTTACCATGGCCACCCGCCATCTCATCCGAACCGTTATTCTCCAATCTCTTTACGAGTGGGATTTTTACCATCAAGCGAAAGATCTTACTCAGATATTGGAACGTAACTTAAATGAATTTGCGCCGGGCATTGATGAGCCTGAATTTGCCTGGAAAATTTTGAAGCGCTTAGTGGATCATCGTAAGGAGATTGACGCAATTATCACGAAAGCCGCGCCCGAATGGCCGCTTGAGAAAATCGCGCCGCTCGATCGCAATATTTTGCGTGTCGGCTTGGTGGAGCTTCTCTATGCGGATCCAAATGAGGTGCCGCCCAAGGTGGCGATCAACGAGGCCATCGAGATGGCAAAAAATTATGGCGGCCCTAACTCCAGCCGGTTCGTAAATGGTGTATTGGGCACGGTCTATCGCGAACTCAAAACGAGCGATGAGCAGAAGCTCAGAGCCTCGAGCGAAGAACCAAAGGAATCGTGATATTTTTGCCTCACTGCTCGCCGCTCATGCTCGTGCTTGATTTATGAAAGACATCACTCCGTTTGAGGAAAAACTCCATATTCGTTTCAACGACATCAACCTTTTGAAGGAGGCTTTGACGCATCGTTCGTATTTGAACGAGAAGCCGAATTGGCCGGTGCCGCATAACGAGCGTCTGGAGTACCTTGGCGATGCGGTTTTAGAGCTCGCGGTGTCGGAGAAATTATTCCACCGCTATCCGGATTATCCGGAAGGCCAGCTTACCGTTTTGCGCGCGGCACTCGTGAATTATCAGATCTTGGGACGTCTTGCGAAAGAAATTCGCATGGAGGAATTTATGCTCATGTCGCGCGGGGAAAAAGGGGATAGCGGCCGGGCTAAAGAAGTCATTCTTGCGAATGCCTTTGAAGCGCTCGTCGGCGCGATCTATCTGGATCACGGTTTTGAAACCGTCTCAAAATTCGTGGATGGAATTCTCATGCCGCACATTGAGGAGATTCTTCGCACCAAGAGCTACAAAGACCCCAAGAGCGCGCTTCAGGAGTTTGTGCAGGAAAAATTTCGCGAAACTCCAACCTATGAACTTTTGAGTGAATCCGGTCCGGCTCACGATCGCACTTTTACTATTGGTGTGCGTTTTAATAGTGGAATCATGGGGAGAGGCTCCGGGCCTTCGAAGCAGGAAGCGGAACTTGGAGCAGCGAAAGAGGCGCTCGAGAAATACGGATAATAAAAGGGCTGCCTTGCGGCAGCCCTTCTGATTTACGACTCGAGAAACTCTGGAGGCAATCCCTGAACCTTCTTCGGGTCGAGTTTACTTCCTCCCTTTGGGAAAAGCGTGCAGTAGCCAAGAAACGGCATCTCGAAGTGAATTCGTCCTTCGCCGATGTCTCCAGGTGGGACTTCCTTATTGATTGAACAGGTTGTGATGTCCCAGTTCTCCCATTTACCCCATTCGCGCATTCGCGCGCACCACGGCGAATTGAAGCGGATCGAGTCTCCTTCGTCAATGATCTCAGAGATCGGGCCACGATAGGCAACTCCGTCTTCGATCGATTCGATATCACCGCCGATCAAGTCGTTGCGTTTGAGGACGTCCTCCCATGTCAAAACCATTGCTGACTCCTTTCTGAGTTCTTTTTATATTATATTACTTATTCCTCCTCTAGTCAAGGCTGCATGTCAATACTTTTAGCAATACTGTAAAATAAAGAGGTTTTACAGAATATGCCTCATCTTCTGAAACGACTTGAGCTCAACGGTTTTAAATCGTTCGCCAATAAAACTATTTTAGAATTTCCAGCCGGAATTACGGCTATTGTGGGTCCGAACGGTTCGGGCAAATCGAATGTGATTGATGCGATTCGCTGGCTCCTCGGTTAGCGGGATGCGAAGAATTTAAGCGGTGGGAAAGGCGAAGATCTTATTTTTGCCGGAACGCCCAAAAAAGGGCCATTAGGTCTTGCGCAAGCATCGCTTCATTTCGACAATCATTCTAAGTTTTTCCCGGTAGATTTTGCGGAGGTATCCGTAATGCGTCAGATCTCACGCGATGGTGAGAGTGAATATTTTTTGAATAAATCGGAAGTTCGTCTCAAAGATATCGTTGATTTCTTTGCCGCGGCGCGACTAGGCAGTCGTGGTATTACGGTAGTTACTCAAGGCAACAGCGACATGGTTTTGCGTGCGACTCCGGTGGAGCGTCGGGAAATGATCGAAGAAGTGCTGGGCCTCAAGGAATACCAGCTCAAGAAGAATGAAGCGGAGCGTCGCCTTAAAAACTCCCAGATTAATTTAGATAAAGTAAAAGCGCTCATTGAGGAAATCGTTCCGCATTTGCGTTCCCTGAAACGCCAGACGAGTCGTTGGGATAAGCGCACGGAATTTGAAACGGAATTGCGCGATCTTGAGAACAATTTCTTCGGGAGTCAGCTCGGCACGTTGAATGATCAGCTTGTCAAAGCGGAAAATGACATCCGCGCTCATGAAGCAAAGCAAGCAGAACTCGAAAAAAGAAAAATTGCCGCCGAAGAGCGTTTGAAACAGGTGGAAGCAAATGAGCCTAAGGAGCGAGAAGAGCTCAAAGCGCTTAAAGTAACCATTAAGGAAATTGAGGAAAAACGGAGCGCTGTTCAGCGAGAATTGACTAAGCTTGAAACTGAGATTGAAATTGTCTCGCGCACGATGCCTTCGTCGGGTATTCCGCATGATCGATTGCTGAACGTGGTTCGCGGCGCAAAAGCAGCTCTCGAATCAGCCCTTTCTGCCGGAAATTTAGAAGGTGCAGTCAGAAAAGTGCTTTCTGAAATCAGTGAAGTACTTGAAGGCGGTGGGACGCATGAGAAGAAGGCCCTCGATCCGAAGATAAAAACTGATTTTGAAAAAGCTGGTAAAGAACTTCGCGATCTCGAAAATCGGATCATGGAGCTCCGCGACCGTGAGCGTTCCCTTGAGAAGAGCCAAGAGGCCTTCTATACGGTTTTTAAAGAAGTTCTTGCTGAAGTGCAGGCGGCGCGGAACGCCATTGATGATTGGAATCGCGCCGAGCAGGCGAGGACGCTCGATCACGAGCGCTTATTGATGCGCAAACAAGAAGTAGAGCACCGCATTCATGAGGCGGGGCGTCGCGTGGAGGAATTTAGCAGGAGCGGCGAGTATGAGCATGAGCAGAATGAAGCTCGCAGCTCGCAGCTCGCAGCTCTTGACTCGTCTGATCTGGAACGGCGCATGTTTAAGCTACGTGGGGAGCTTGCCGCTATGGGCGAGGTAGATGAAGCGATTATCAATGAGGCGAGGAGCACTGAAGAGCGCCATACGTTTTTGGAAAAGGAATCGGCGGATCTCATAAAAGCCGAGGCTGATTTGCGTGCGCTCATCAAGGAACTCAATGAGAAGATTCACAGCCAGTTTTCCGCCGCGTTGGTTCATATCAACGAAGAATTCCAGAAGTTTTTCGAGCTCATGTTCGGCGGGGGTACGGCGAAACTGG
>CAZEJX010000048.1:0-6715 GCA_964512715.1 uncultured Candidatus Saccharibacteria bacterium | reverse complement strand
GGGGGGAGGAGTTTTCAATGCTTTCAATTGATGTACCGTATCAGTGAGTGAAGCGGAGTTATCAAGGAGCTGGTTTTCGTTAAAGGTGGTTACATTGAACGAGTCTTTATGGAGGCCAGAAGTGATATCCGCAATTTTTGAGAAGTAAGCGTTCAGGGCTTCGGTGCTCGAGGACTCGATTATCTTAATATCGCTATCCGTGATTGGCGTAATGAGCGTGCTTGTCGAGAAATTATGCGTCTTGATATAGGAGTCGAGTACATCGTTTATTTCCCCGGGAGCAACGATTGAGAGCTCACCATTATTTTCAATAGGTCCCTCAGGATTACGCTTCACGAGTTTTTGCGCGATTAAATCCGCCACTTGCGTGGTAGCTCCATTTGTCTCCATCGCTTCAAGAGCTGCGATTTCCGCATCATGGGAACCACCTACAGTCTTTGCCGCGAACGCCAGTTCGCTTTGGCGGTTAGCATCCGCTGCCGATGAGCCATTTCCGCGGCTCTTATATAGAGTAGAGGCTGCGAAGCCCGATCCCACGAGGATCGAAAGGATAAGAAACCCCACTATAAATCGTTGAGTTCTAAGAGAATTCACAGAATAAGAAGAGGATATAATCCTCCACTTCTTATTATATGCCGAGAATATCCCCAATTCCCTGTGGATTATCCCCAGTTTACTAGGAGTTCAGCAATTTTATGAATATCCTGAATGCTAATGTTTTGCGGGCGTGATTCGGGATCAATGCCAATGCTCTTGAGATTATCCACAAGCTCCGCGCGGGAAATTGGAACGGCGGAAAGAAGGTTATTGCCCACTGTTTTGCGGGGTTGTTTAAAGAGTGCATTGAGCGCCTCCTCATATGCCTCGAGTACCGCACCGCTTGGGGCGCCATTTTTTGACTCAAGGAGGATCGTCGCCGAGTCCACTTCCGGCGGAGGCGAGAAGTCTTTCTTCGATATAAAGCCAATAATCTTGGGGTCAGCCCAGATTTGCACCGCCGCGGCGAGACGGTTCATCTGCGGTGGTGTCGCGGCGATCCGCTGCGCAACTTCTTTCTGTATAGTGAAGAGTGTGCGGGTCGGCTTATGGGGCAACTCGCCGATGGTTCTTAAGAGAAAGCCCGTAAGGTAGTAGGGAATGTTGCCGACGAGTTTATAGGTATGAGCTTTGAGCTTTGAGCTAAGAGCAGGCAGAACTTCCAATACGTCGCCTTCAATAACCTCAATATCTCTGAATTTAGTTTTTAGGCTTGAGGCTAATTCCGGATCTCTTTCGATTACGATTACCGTGTTTTTCTTCGTGCCGAGGAGCTCACATCGAGCAATTATCTCCGCTGTGAGTTCTCCGTGACCGGGGCCGATCTCAATCGTGGTTTCCCCCGTTTGCGGATCCAAAACCTCCGTGATCTTTTTGAGCACGGAGGTATTGGTGAGAAAATGTTGGCCGAGGCGTTGTCGCATGTCTTTAATCGAACGTTATGTATCGTTCTTCGTACTCTTCATCCCGATAGTCCAGGGAGTCCTTACTCTGCGTTCCCAATTCGCTTTGGAAGTCTATCGTATCCTCAGGAATTTCTCCAATAAAACGTGATGGTAATCCATAGAAACTCAGAAAGAGTTTTTTTCGCGCGCGGGTCATGGCGACATACATAAGCCGCCGTTCTTCCTGGAGTTCTTCCTTACTGCCGATGGAACGCGCGTGCGGCAGAAGTCCCTCTGATACTCCTGCGACAAACACGGTGTCGAATTCTAATCCTTTTGCAAGATGGACGGTGGTCAGTACTACGGGTTTCTGATCGGAAGCAGCAGGCTCTCGGCCCCGATCTTTTATGGTGTCGGTAGACTGAAGAAGCGCGATCTCGCTTATGAACTGGGCGATGTCTTTATACCCGGCGGCGAAGTGGATAAGCTCCTCTATATTTTCCCGCCGCTCGCGGGGGTTCGTGAGATGGCCTTCAATATAGCCAAGATAATCAACAGTTTTCATGAAGAGATCGATCCGCTCCTGCGGCGTAGCTTCTCTAGGAGATTCCTCGAAAGCTAGAGCGAGAGTCTTAAAAACTCGTTTGGTAAAGGCCTTCTCCAGTCGCTCGCGGGCAAGCTCATCCTGGGGGTTAATGGAGTAGCGCAAAGCAGCAACGATATCTTTTATCTCACGGCGTTCATAGAACTTCAGTCCGCCATAGACGATATAAGGAATTCGTCGGCGCAAGAGTGCTTGCTCGAGAGCTCGTGACTGGGCATTGGTTCTATAGAGTACAGCACTAGTATCTCCTTGCCCTTTACTCTTTGCTATTTGTTCTCTTATCCACATAGCTTCGGTATCTTCGTCGTATGCTTCGTACAGTGTTACGCGCTCCCCTTCTCCATTTTTCGTCCATAAATCCGTAGCGCGTATTACTTTGGTATCGTACTCATTATTTTTTATTACTCCGGAAGCGGCGCGGAGGATTATTTGGGTAGAGCGATAATTTTCGGTAAGCGTAACCATCTCCGCTGCTTGCCAATCCTCCGGAAAGCGCAGAAATATTTCTATGTTTGATCCGCGCCAGCCATAAATGGTTTGTTCCGCGTCTCCTACCACGGAAAGCGACGCGCCACCGCCGGCTAAGAGTTTCACTAATTCATACTGCATATTGTTTAGATCCTGGTACTCATCGATCAAGATATGGGAAAACTCATCGTGATATTTCTGGAGCACCTTCGGATACTTCTTGAAGATGAGAACGGTTTTCTGAAGGAGGTCATCAAAATCGAATGCGTTTTGCAATTCCAGGCTGCGTTCATAGCGCAGGAACGCAGCTTGGATAGCGGGACATTCCCCCTCGATATCAACGGCACCGTTTTTGATGGCGGAAATTTTTCCATACATCGACGAGGGATTTTCTTTTCGGCCATCGAGATCCTTGAGGATCTTCTTTATTAAAGAGAAAGAATCGTGATCATCGAAAATGACGAAGCTTGGCGTGCGGCCTAAAAGTGAAGCATGCCGCCGCAAGATCCGTGAGCCCAAAGCATGGAAGGTGCCGATGAAGGGAAGTAAACGTGAGCCGAGAGCATGAGCCCGAGTCTTGAGTGGCGAGTCTTCTTCTCGCTCATGCTGTCTCTTCGTGCTTATGCTTTTTACGATTCGCTCCTTCATCTCGTTTGCAGCTTTGTTCGTAAAGGTGATGGCACAAATCTGATCGGCAGGAACGCCTTCCTCTATAAAATAGAGCACTCGTTCGGTAAGTGTCCTCGTCTTTCCGGTCCCGGCACCTGCCACGATGAGAAGAGGCTGTTTCGGGGGCGACTTTACGGCTCGTTCCTGATGGGGGTTTAGACCTAAAAAGCCTTGTTTTTCAAGGCTTTTTGAGGCTCCGGCAGTCTTTTTTGGGTATTTTTCCATGAAAATTTGGTGAGATATATGCTATAATGGATCTATTAGTACGATTGTAGAACAACTCAGGTCTTCCAAAAAGGTGCTTTCCCTAGGGATGGCCCTCTTCTTTGTTGGGGGTGCTCTTATGAGCAATGCCTGGCTTTCTCAGGCTAAAAAGTCCCAAGAATTGGGCGTTTTGGGCGGTCCGGAGGCAATTTCTCCGGTAGTAGATACTTCCTATGAACCCGTTTTAGAGGCTACCCCAGAGGTCTTGCCGGGCTTGGAAGATCCGAATATCCCCATTGATAGTATTTCTGAAGCCTCACTTACCGCTCAAAGCCAGATTTCCTTGCAAAATAAGGATATTTTAGCGAATGCTCATATCCAGGCGGGCTTGGATGAGAGCCTTGACAGCTCCTCTCCTTCCGAGAAGCCGGTTTTGCGTCTCAAGAACTATTTTATACAGCCGACTACTGGTTTAAATTGGGGAATTCTTCATGCACATAATGCCGTGGATATTGCCAATGTCTGTGGTACCCCTGTCGTTGCGGCTGCTTCTGGGGTGGTAACCGAAGTCTCGAGCGATGGCAGCTGGAGCGGTGGCTATGGCAACTATATATTACTTGAGCATTCGAATGGCACGAAAACCAAATATGCTCACTTGCAAAGCGTAGCGGTTGCGATTGGTGACGAAGTTCGCCAGGGGGCGGGCATCGGCACAATCGGTGCGACTGGTAATGTTCATGGCCCTACCGGCTGCCATCTCCATTTTGAAATCTACGGCGCAGTGAATCCTTTCGCCAAAAAATAATACATCCCTTCTATTCCTCGCGTAAGCGATAGCTGAATGCTTCCGCGAGATGGGCAGCGCTCACGCGTTCCGTATTCTCGAGGTCTGCAATGGTTCGCGCGGTTTTTAATAACCGATAGTATCCGCGCGGTGAGATCCTTGAGGCACTTAGACGCGCAAGGAACCGTTCCCCTTCTGCGTCAAGATGAGCTGCTCCTTCCGCTTCGCGCGCGGACATCTGGGAGTTGGTTATTATGGGGCGGGGTGAGCTCTTGAAACGCTCAGCTTGCAGTATACGGGTTTCTTCTATCTTCTTTTTGACCTCCGTACTCTCATTTTTTGCAGAACTTTTCTCACGCAGCTGTTCCATAGCCACACGGGGAACCCGTATCTGGAGATCGATGCGATCAAGGAGCGGTCCGGATATCTTTTTCTGGTAGCGCGCGATTTCATATGCTCCGCAGACGCATTCCTTTTCGCTGTCGCCGTAGTAACCGCACGGACATGGGTTCATTGCCGCGATGAGCGTAAAGCGCGCCGGAAATTTGAGTGTGCCTTGGGCGCGAGAGATATAGACCATGCCCGATTCGAGCGGGGCGCGAAGTGCTTCCAATGCGCTCCTCTGAAATTCGGGCAGCTCATCCAGAAATAGAATTCCATGATGTGCTAGGCTTATCTCCCCTGGTCGTGGTTCGGTGCCGCCGCCCACCAGGGCAACGACTGATGAAGTCTGATGCGGCGAGCGGAATGGTCGTTTTGCTACGAGGCCTTCGAGTGGGTGCCCGGCAGCACTCCATATTTTTGTTATCGCAATCGATTCTTCGCGGGTGAGATGGGGCAAGATGCCAATGAGGGCTTGAGCTAAGAGGCTCTTTCCTACTCCGGGTGGACCACTCATCAAAAGATTATGTCCGCCCGCCGCCGCAATTATGAGTGCCCGCTTCGCGTTTTCCTGTCCTTTTATTTCTGAAAGGTCTGGTGCGTAAGAGGTGTCTTTGAAATGTTCCTCAAACACATGCGCTACGAGCGGAGCGGTTTCTTCGAGAATTGCGATCACATCTTTCAAGTGTTCAACGGGAATAATCGTGATTCCCTGAATCGCGCTTGCTTCGTTCGCGTTCGCGCGCGGCAAAAACACGTATTGAAAATTTTTTTCGCGTGCCATCTCGGCGATGTTCAATGCACCGCTTATCGGGCGCAAGCGTCCATCAAGCGCGAGCTCTCCCAAAAATATTTTGTCATGAGCATCAAACGCTTTGATTTGCCCGGTTGCGGAAAGATACGCGAGCGCAATCGCGAGATCATACTGCGATCCAGTTTTCTTGATATCAGCGGGAGCAAGATTCACGGTGATGCGGCGATTCTCTCGGTTTGGAGGTTTGATGCCGGAATTTTTAAGCGCGGAATTTACCCGCTCGCGCGCTTCGCTCAAAGCTTTGTCAGCGAGACCAACAATGTGAAACGCGTGGAGTCCTGTTGTGAGATCTGCTTCAACCTCGATTACTTTCGCGGAGATGCCGAGGAGCTCGGCTGAAAAAATTCTTGAAGGATGCGCATTCATAGCTCTACCCTAACAGACATGGATAAAATAAAAATAAAGATGCCGAAGGGCATCTTTATTTTTCGCGAACACGATAAAGTTTTATCTACACTTCTGCCTTGCAGGCTTCGCAGAGACTCGACTCCGGAGCGACATTTAAGACTTCCTTGGAAATTTCTTTTCCGCAGTTCTTGCAAATGCCATAGGTTCCTTCTTGCATGCGCTCAAGTGCCAAATCAATCTCTTGGACTTCTTCGCGAAGGCTTTGCGCAATGGCGAGTTGATTGGCGAGATCTTCTGCCTCGTCCGCCTCTTCTTCGCCTACTGCTGAGGTGACATCGTTGCCGGGATTATGTGGTTCTGAATCCCCTTCTATTTCAGTCATGAGGGCTTTCCGGCGCTCCTCGAGTTGCTTCTTGTATTCATCAATTTCGTTAGTGGTGAGCATAGATATATCCTACCATACTAGGAGGTTTTTCCATGATAAACATTCTGACAAACACATCCTTGGTTCGAAAATTCGGCAATTAGGCAATTTCTATAAAACCCAATAAAATCAATGTTTATTCTGACAAACATTTTTGTTTGTCAGTGAAAATTGTTTGTTGACCAACACTTTTATACTAAAAATAGCTTATTTTTATCCATTTTTTATCTTTAGATTGTTTGTTGACCAACACTTTGAGTATCTCTATTCGATTTCTGTGACAATTGTTTGTCAACCAACATTTTCCAAAATTTTATATGGAATTTATCTGCCTATGATAAGTTTCATCCATGAATATAGGTAAATATGGAGAGGATATCGCTGCAAAGTGGCTTGTTGATAAAGGGTGGAGAATTATTGATCGCAATGTGAGACAGAAATTTGGGGAGATAGATATAGTGGCTATGGACTTTGATAAGACCTTAGTTCTCCTAGAGGTAAAAACTCTCGTAGTTGATCTTAATGGTTTGGTTCCTGAAGATAATTTGAGTT
Source organism: uncultured Candidatus Saccharibacteria bacterium (assembly GCA_964512715.1). GTDB lineage: Bacteria > Patescibacteriota > Minisyncoccia > UBA6257 > 2-01-FULL-56-20 > JANWIW01. Next base: position 46 of record CAZEJX010000048.1, on the reverse strand, counting down.
CTGTAAAGCTCATGAAAATGCGAAAAATGGCTGAATTTTTTTCCAA
>CAZEJX010000047.1:0-6827 GCA_964512715.1 uncultured Candidatus Saccharibacteria bacterium | reverse complement strand
TGGATTAAAGAATATCAATTAAACCATGGACGAATTAGAAAAAAACCAAGAAGAAACTCAGCAGCCGAATACTGATATGCAAGCGAAGCTCGAAGCGACCGAAAAACAGCGCGACGAATACTTGGCAGGTTGGCAGCGGGCCAAGGCAGATTATCTGAACTATAAGAAAGAGGAGCAGGCGCGGCTCGAGAAAATCGCCAAATATACCGCCGAGGACTTGATGCGCGAGATGGTCACTATATTAGATAATTTCGATTTGGGCCTCAGGGCTCTTGAGAAAGCGGGTCCGGTGGAGAAAGGAGTCTATATGATTCGGGCGCAAATCGAAGATATTTTGAAGAAACGCGGTTTGGAAAAGATGAAGCTCTCGCCGGGAGATCCCTTCGATCCGATGAGTGCGGAAGCAATCGCGGAGGGCGAATCCGAGCATCCGGCGGGCACCATAGCGGAAGAAATTGAGCCAGGTTATAAGCTGTACGATAAAGTACTGCGACCAGCACGAGTGAAATTAAGCAAAGAGAAATAATAGAATTTAGAATGTAGGATTTAGAATTAAGGTAGATATAAATCACTAATCCCTAAATTCCATATTCTAAATTCCAAATTCTTCAACAAAATTAGAAACTATCTACATAAAAACTCACTATGAAAATTATCGGAATCGATCTTGGTACTACGAACTCAGCCGTTGCGGTGATGCATGGCGGTGAAGCGCAGATTCTCGAAAATGCGGAAGGCAATCGCACCACGCCTTCCATCGTTGCGATTTCTAAAGCAAGCGAACGCCTGGTGGGCCTTCTCGCAAAGCGGCAGGCAATTACCAACCCGACGAACACCATCTTTTCCGCTAAGCGCCTCATCGGACGCAAATTTAGTGATCCGGAGGTGCAGCGGGATAAAACGCTTTTGCCGTATGAAATTCGCGAATCTAAAACCGGTGGCGTAGAAATCAAAATGGGCGAAGCTTGGTTTACGCCGGAAGAGATTTCTTCCTTCGTGCTCGCCAAGTTGAAAGCAGACGCGGAGGCGAAGCTCGGGGAAAAAGTGGATGCGGCGGTCATTACCGTGCCGGCATATTTCGACGACTCCCAGCGCCAGGCGACCAAAAACGCGGGCGAGATCGCGGGTCTCAAAGTTGAGCGCATCTTAAACGAGCCGACTGCGGCGGCACTCGCCTACGGTTTGAATAAAAAGAAAGATGAGAAAATCGTGGTCTATGACTTCGGCGGCGGAACCTTCGATATCTCCGTACTTGAGGTAAGCGAGCTCGAAGGCCAGCTTACGATCGAAGTGAAGGCGACCGGCGGCGACACCCATTTGGGCGGCGATGACTTCGATAAGCGCATCCAGGAATATCTAGTTCAGGAATATAAGAAGCAGGAGGGGATTGATATCTCCAAAGATCCGCTTGCCGTGCAGCGCCTCAAGGAAGCCGCGGAGCGTGCCAAACACGAGCTCTCGAGCGCGTCCGAGACCGAAATCAATATTCCGTATATCTCCTCCGATGAAAATGGTCCCAAGCACTTCTTGATGAAGCTTTCGCGCGCTAAACTCGAAAGCCTCGTACAAGATATGATCGATCGTTCCGTGTTGCTTACCCGGGAAGCAGTGACTGCTGCCGCTCCCAAAGGCGCGGGCTATCAGCTCTCGGAAATCAACGAAGTAGTTTTAGTAGGTGGCCAGACGCGCATGCCTGCGATCCAGGAGGCGGTTAAGAAGCTCTTCGGTAAAGAACCGCATCGCGGTATCAATCCGGATGAAGTGGTGGCAATTGGCGCGGCGGTGCAAGCTGAAGTAATTGCGGCGAAGAAAGAAGGCCGTGCTTCCGAAAGTGAAGTGAAAGATATTCTCCTTCTCGACGTAACCCCGCTTACCCTCGCCATTGAAACTATGGGTGGCGTCGCGACGCCAATGATCCCGAAAAACACTACGATCCCAACGGCAAAGACGCAGGTATTTTCGACTGCCGCCGACAGTCAGACTTCGGTGGAAGTCGTCGTGACCCAGGGCGAGCGAGCGATGTCTCAAGATAATAAAGTGCTCGCTAAATTTATTTTAGACGGTATCCCGCCGGCGCCTCGTGGCGTGCCGCAGGTGGAAGTAACGTTTGATATTGACGCGAACGGCATCCTCTCCGTAAAAGCGATGGACAAAGCCTCCGGCAAGACTCAGTCGGTCAAAATCGAAGCGACCACTGCGCTCTCTAAAGAAGAGGTGGAGCGTCTCAAAAATGAAGCCGCGAAATTCGCGGAAGAGGACGCAAAGAAAAAAGAACTGATTGAAATCAAAAACCAGGCGGAGCAGCTCGTCTACACTGCCGAAAAAGCGCTTGCGGATGGAGGTGATAAAGTGCCCGCGGAGGTGAAAAGCGCGGTGCAGGCAAAAGTAGACGCAGTCAAAGCCGTAAAAGACGGCATGGACAAGACGGCAATTGAAACCGCCGTCCAAGAGCTCACGAGTGAGATGCAGAAAATTGGCCAGGCGATGTATAATACTCCTCAGGGTGAAAACCCGCCTGCCAATGAACCTCCTGAATCCCAACCGGGGGATCCTACCGCAAATTAAATTTGCCGAAACACCCGTGCGCAGAGGGCCATGGAAATTAATCGGCCTTATGTGCGTGGCGTTATGTTCCGCCTTCGCGAGCGGTTACTTTTTCGCGCGAACTATGGAGGGTCTGAGTGGTGAGTCTTTGAATTTTCTCGTGGCTTGCGGAGTCTTCTTTTCCGTGAGTTCAGTGATCTTCTTTATCTCAACCTACCGGTTTTTCAAGTTCACTACGGTAGCCCTCGAGACTGCTGTATTCCTCGGCGGCTATGCAATCCTTATCGCAGTTTCACCTAGTCTGCTTTTGAGTACGGCAGCCGTTATCTTCATTTTTACGTTTTTTGGCAATATGGTTGTTGAGCAAGATATAGAGAATCGTCTCTCCGTATCGTTCTTCGCCGCTTCGCGCCGCAAGATCGGTTGGATGCTTACCGGCTATCTTTTGGGTGGCATTATGATCGCATCACCCTTATGGAGCACCTCCCCGCTTCCAATTCCTGAGAATCAGTTTCATGCGCTCTACGGCGGCGCGGTAAAAGTTGCTGCTGTGGTCACGCCGCAAATTCAATTCAATGCAACCGTGAAAGATTTTGCGGAGAGTATTGCTAAGAAAGAACTCTCCGGGGATCCGCGTTTCGCGATGCTTCCCCCCGATGTGCAGGATAAAGCCGTACAGGATGCTTCCGTCGCAATGATTGCTCAAGCGCAAAAGAACTTGAATCTTGAGCTCTCGCCGCAAGAATCAGTGGCAGATGTTTTTTATGCCTATTTGAAAAGAGTGGCGGCAAGTTGGAAAGCAAGTTTCGGCAGCGCATTCACTCTTGTTTCGGGGTTAACGCTTTTTATTCTCTTGCGCGGTATCGGCGTGATTATGGTTGGAGTAAGCGCGCTTATCGCAATGCTTCTTATGGAACTCTTGGTCGCCCTTGGCGCGATTTCCGTGATTGGTGAACCCGCTACCAAGGAGCGCGTCGTAATGCTGTAACTCCTATGTCTATTCCCGAAATCGGCACGGAATTCATGCGGCTTCACGAGCGCGGCAGACTTAACCATGCGTATATCCTTTTCGGCCCTCGCGGCGCGGGGAAAGCTCGTTTCGCGAAGCAGTTTGCTGCTTATCTCGAGAATAACGCCTGGTCAGAGGAGCAAACTCGGCCACTTACGGACATGCTGGAAGTGGGGCCAAATGAAGTGGGGACGATTGGCATTGAAGCTGCTCGCGCGATCAAATATTTTTTGAGCGAACGACCCTTGGTGAGTTCGCGCCGGACCGTAATCATACATCATGCAGGAGCATTAACGACTGAGGCTCAAAACGCGCTCTTAAAAACCGCTGAGGAACCGCCGGAATCCGGGCTCTTATTTTTCATCGTGCAAGACCCGGAACTTCTCATGCCCACATTGCTCTCACGCATGCAGAAAATATATGTTCCGATGAAAGAAGATGCATACGAGAGCATGCGGAAGATAAAGGGAGGCGCAAACGAAATTGCGGCACGGGAATTTATGGATACACTTCCCGCGGCGCGCAAAGAGTTCGTAAAAGCACTTGTAGAACCGGAAGATTTTAGTTTTCGGGGATTTTTGGATGGCATGATTAACGTTCTCTCGCGCGAGAAAAAACCGCATAGCGCCCTCTGGCACGCTGTGCTAGAATTGCGTGGCATGGCGGATGCAACCGGTCTCAACCCGCGCTTGCAATTAATGTATTTGGGAACCCTGTTGGGCTAAGGCCAAGAAAAGCATATGCAAACCGGCATCGTAGCCCTAGCCGTTTATTCATTCATGGATCTCTATTTAAAAGAACTCGAAAATCATCTTCAGGCAGCAATCGCGCGTCTCAAAGAAGAGTTGCGTGGTATGCGCTCCAGCCGTCCCTCGATTGAATTTCTCGAGGGACTTCAGGCGGAAGCGTATGGCAGTAAGATGCCCTTGAACCAGCTTGGGTCATTTTCTTTGGTGCCGCCGCGCGAGGTGAGAATCTCTGTTTGGGATAAAGCCGCGGTACCGGCCGTTATGAGCGCAGTCGAAGAGGCACGCGCGGGTTTTAGCGTTTCAAACGACGGCAATACGGTGCGCGCCATGCTTTCTCCGCTTTCCGAAGAGCGACGCGAGGAACTTGGAAAACTCGTCAAAAAAACCGTGGAAGCTACCCGCATCGAAATCCGCAATATGCGAAACGACAGTATCAATAAAGTGCGTGCCGCGGAGGATCGAAGCGAACTCTCCGAGGATGTTTCGAGGAGTGGCAAGGAGAAGATAGAAAAGAAAGTAAAAGAAACGAACGATCAGATCGAAACCATGCTCGAGGAAAAGCTCAGGGAACTCGCAGAGTAATATGCTCACTTTTCTCATTGTACTCATTGGTCTTTCGCTGCTTATTCTCGGCCACGAGGCGGGCCATTTTTTGACTGCCAAGCTTTTCGGCTTAAAAGTAGATGAGTTTGGAATCGGTTTTCCGCCGCGCATAACTGCCATAAAGAGAGGTGAGACTGAATATAGTGTAAACTGGCTGCCGTTCGGCGGTTTTGTGAAGATTGCCGGAGAGGAAGAAGGCCAAGAAAATGCGACCCTGAGCCCTGAAGAGCGAAAAGGGTATTTCTTTGCGGCAAAGGCATGGAAGCGGGCAGTGGTCATCGGTGCTGGAGTATTTCTGAATTTCGTTTTTGGCTGGCTCTTGATCTCAGGCGTCCTCATGGCAGGCACGCCTGCTATTCTTGCTGTGCGTGATGTCGCAGCCGGTTCACCTGCGGCAGTCGCGGGCGTTCATGCCGGCGATCTCATCAAAGGCTTCTCACATGGCGATGACTTTATTGCTTTCGTTAAGAGCCACTCTGAAGACAGCGCTTCCTTTACGGTAGTGCGTAATGGCAAAGAGATTCCTTTTTCCATAACGCCCCGCGATGAAGGTGGCGTGCCGCGCATCGGCATCGGGCTCGAAGAGGGCGGCGGGGAGGGGCTAGGCTTCTGGAGTGCTCTTAAAACGGGATTTGTCGAGTCATTGAATATTTGCTGGCTTACTATTCGCGCTTTTGGCGCACTTATTGTAAATCTTTTCGCGCATGCATCACTCTTAGAGGGCGTGGTGGGTCCGGTAGGCATCTTTAGCGTTGCGAATCAAACCAGCCGTTTTGGTTTAGCCTACCTCGTGGAGCTCCTGGGTGCGATTTCATTGAACCTTGCAGTTGCAAATCTTATCCCGTTTCCGGCTTTGGATGGAGGGCGATTGTTGCTCATTGCAATCGAAAAAATAAAGGGCTCGCCGGTTTCAAAGCGAGTGGAAGCGATTGCAAATAACGTTGGATTTTTACTTCTGATCCTCATCATGGTCTTAGTAACTATCCGGGACGTTATTCATTTGCGCTAAATCTGGCGCTAGTATACTCTTTCATACCTATGCATGATTTCGCGAACAAGCATATCGCGATTTTGGGCTTTGGCGCCGAAGGCAAAGCTTCCGCAGATTTTTTATTGAAAAAGGGAGCCAGACTTGAAGTTTTCGAGGCGAAAAGAGAGGAGAGTTTCACCGGGGGTGACGCGGAAACCATCCAAAGGCTCCGCGACGCAGGGGTGGTTTTTCATTTTAGAGAAGATCAGGCAATTCTGGGCTTCGATCTCATCGTGCGTTCACCGGGTTTACCGCTTAGCCACCCCTGGCTCAAAGACGCCAAAAAAAACAATATTTCGGTAACCTCCGGCACTGCTATTTTTCTTGAGGCGTGTCCGGCAAAAGTCGTGGGCATAACCGGCACCAAAGGCAAAGGGACTACCTCCACTTTGGTGTATGAGATGCTCCATGCCGCGGGGAGAAAAGCAGAGCTTTTGGGAAATATCGGCGTGCCGGCTCTTTCGCGCCTTGAAGACATCAGCGCAGATACGATCGTAGTCTACGAACTTTCCAGTTTCCAGCTTCTTGAGATCACGAAGAGTCCACGCATTGCGATTGTTTTAATGACCACCCAGGATCATCTCGATATTCACGGCAGCGTCTCGGATTACGTGGAAGCAAAGCGTAATATCGTGAAATATCAAACACTCGAAGATTACGTCATTGCCAATATTGATTATGGATCCTCACGCTCGATCGGTGAGTCATCCAAGGCAAAAAAGTTTTGGATAAGCCGGCGGCGTGAAGTGCAACAGGGTGCATCCGCGCTGGATGGAAAAATCGAGCTTTTTAAAGACGGTACCTGCGAGGAGATCCTTCCTATTTCCGAGATTTTGCTTCCCGGCGCGCATAATCTGGAAAATGTTTGTGCTGCCGTGACTGCCGCTTCACT
>CAZEJX010000046.1:5223-6934 GCA_964512715.1 uncultured Candidatus Saccharibacteria bacterium | reverse complement strand
CCGTTCCTTGTCGCCCGCCGGGCAGACCTCGACGATGCCCAACCGATCGCAGGCAGTTTCGTCGACTACCTCCTCCCGCTCGCCACCGACGTGCCTCGCTTTGACGTTCTTCATCTGGAACATCCGCCTCCCGACTCACCCGCAGGCTTCAAGGGCGTGGGCGAGGGAGGCACTGTGGCCGCTCCGCCGGCGGTGGCAAACGCGATCGCTTCCGCGCTCGGCGTCGAAATCAACGAGATGCCTGCAACCCCCGAGCTGATCATCAACCTCCTCGCCGACGCGGGACAGAGTCAGGCGCTGACTGTTGTCCGTTAAACGCGATCGAAATATCCACTCCGTGCATTCGCGCTACGCCCTCCATAAATTCCGGAAAGGTAAAAAGCCCGTCTTCGTGAGGCAAAAGAGCCTCAATGTTTTTCTCTAGGGCTTCCGCTTCCGGAGCCTGTTGCTTTAAAGCGGAAAGATTTTCGAGGGCTGAACTGCGCTCCATCGCAAGCTCTCGCTCTGCTGCCGTCTTTTCCGCAAGTTGTTTAAATGAGCCTAGTGAAAAATAAGCGATGATGCCGAAAACCAGAAAACTTCCGGCAATAATACCGCTCCCGAGAAGCACGCGACGCTTGAAATCCATGTAGTACCAGTATACCAAAAAATCGTCCCCTTCCGGGGACGATTGTGTTATATCGCTTTGAGTTTCTTATCGGTAGTACAACGCACGCCATCCACATCACGCAGCGAAGTTGCTTCAATTGATCGCTGCACAGCTTCGTCAAATTCAATTTTGCGAAGCGACACCTGCAAGCTGCCATTCGGAGAGAGAACCAACGTGAAGCCGCCAAATTCCGTATTGAACGTATCGCCACGGAAACTTCCAGGCCATACCTGGAAACGCAACTGCATTTCCAAGATATCTTCGATAATCCAGCGGAGTTTCGAGGCTCCGTCACGACTGTTCATCCGTTCGATGCTGTTTTTGAGGTTCATCCTCAACGTCACATTCCTCAAGGAGATATCTTGCGGAAAAATGAGGGCAATGAAACTGTTGAGCTCAAGTGCCTTCCGGAGCATATAAACCAGAACTTCCCGAACGAGAGGTCCGTGAACATCTGTCGTGTTGCAGAGAATCATCTCGAGCGTGGCAAGCTGACGCGCTTTAATCATCTCGCATCTCCTCATTGAGAAATTTACTACCACCAATAAAGCACATTGCGGAAAAGTAGTCAACACCCCCGCGCTAGAAAGACTCGTTATCCACATGGCAAATTTTGACACCTCACCTAGATGACGCATGCTTCAGACATGCACCGCGAAGAGAGCGTAGCCTACAATGCACTCGCAATTCTTCTTGAGGGTGATTATTCCGGATTGCGTAAAGTTAAAAAGAAATATACGACCTGGCAAAGAGCATGGGAGACAGAGAAAAATCCTCAAATTAACCCGCAAGCCGAATGGAAAAAACTTGCTGACTGTGGCATCCGACTTATACTCCAAGAAGACGAGGGTTATCCCCCGCTCCTTAAGGAGATTCCTCACCCGCCTCACGCCCTCTATATAAAAGGATCATTCTCCGAATGGAATGTTCCAGGAGTCGCCATTGTCGGCACCCGCCGAGCTACTCCGCAGGGCAAAGAGTGCGCTCGAGTATCTGGGGTGAAGCTGACAGCAGAAGGATTAGGAATCGTAAGTGGCTTGGAATTAGAATAAGATGCAGGCG
>CAZEJX010000046.1:0-5213 GCA_964512715.1 uncultured Candidatus Saccharibacteria bacterium | reverse complement strand
CCGCCAGAGGTCAGTCCGAAGGGAAAAGTGTGCTCTCGTGGTTTTGGGGGAAACCGGAAGGCAGAAGATTAAGAAATCGTAATTGGCTTGGCATTTGGAATAGATGCAGGAGCGCATACAGGAGCCTTAGAAGCAGGCGGAAAGACTGTCGCGGTCCTCGCCGGCGGACTACATGAGATATATCCGAAATCTAACACCAAGCTCGGCCAGAGAATTATTGCTGAGGGCGGCGCGCTTATCTCAGAGTATCCCCTAAACGCGCCACCATTCCCTTCTCGTTTTCTGGAACGCAATCGCATAGTTTCCGGACTCTCCCGGGCGGTCATTGTAATAGAGGCACCCGAGCGATCCGGGTCGGTCGCCACGGCACGCTTTGCGCTTGAGCAGAACAGAGACGTGTTCGTGGTGCCGGGACCTGCCACACACTCTAATTTTCGCGGCTCACATACCCTCATCCGTGAGGGTGCAACCCTGGTTACCACCCCGCAGGAATTTCTGGAAGATATGGGTTTAAAAATCCCTGAAACAGAGCGGGCTCTACCATTGCTTCAGCCGGATGAAGAGCGCATTCGCGCGGCGCTCGTAAGCGCCGCGCGGCCTGCCACAGTTGACGAAATTATAGAAATGACTATGCTTCACCCCCGTATCGTGAACCAACTCCTTTGCGAGATGACGCTCAGAAATATCGTGAGAGAAGAAGGGATTGGTTACACAATATGATATTGTTACTCCAACGTTCATTATGAAATTAGTAATCGTAGAGTCTCCCACAAAAGCGAAGACCATCAGCAAGTTTCTCGGCAGCGACTATGTCGTTGAATCGTCATACGGCCATGTGCGCGATCTTCCAAAATCGAAGATCGGCATTGATGTAAAACATAACTTCGAACCGCAGTACGTCATCCCCAAAAAAGCCGAGGACCAAGTCGCCGCGCTCAAAAAACTCGCCAAAAAAGCGGATGAGATTATTCTCGCTACTGACGAAGACCGCGAAGGAGAAGCGATTGCCTGGCATTTGCTTTCCGCGCTCGAACTCGAGAAACAGAAAAAAGGCACGGAACGCATTGTCTTCCATGAAATCACCAAAGACGCTATTCTTTCCGCCCTCGAGCACCCGCGCTCAATTGATCTTCGCCTGGTAGACGCCCAGCAGGCACGGCGCATCTTGGATCGCCTCGTAGGGTATGAATTATCCCCTTTCCTCTGGCGCAAAGTGCGCTACGGACTCTCCGCTGGTCGCGTCCAATCCGTTGCCGTCCGTCTGGTCGTAGAGCGCGAACGAGAGATCGAGAAATTCAATAAAGAAGAATATTGGTCTATCGAAGCTCTCTTCGAAAAAGAAAAGGCGACTTTTAATGCTCGCCTCACGGCGAAGAATGGTAAGAGCATCAGTAAAATGGAGATTACGAACGCTAAAGATGCGCAAGCAATTGTAGACGGCATCCAAGGCAAAGCGTTCAGCGTAGAAGAAGTAAATGTAAAAGAGGTGAACCGCTACCCTGCACCGCCCTTCACCACTTCCACGCTGCAGCAAGAAGCTGCGCGTAAGCTCGGATTTTCCGCGAAGCAGACGATGACCTTAGCGCAGAAACTCTACGAACACGGCCACATCACCTATATGCGCACGGACAGCGTAAACCTAGCCCAGAGCGCGCTCGCTCAGGCCCGCGAAGTAATTAACCACGAGTTCGGTGCCTCCTACGCACTCGATGCTCCTCGCTCCTATCAAACCAAATCCAAAGGAGCACAGGAAGCGCATGAAGCGATCCGACCCACCAATCTCGGCGCCACACCAAAGCTCCGCGACAGCGGCGAAGCCCGTCTCTATGATCTTATCTGGAAGCGCACCATCGCCTGTCAGATGCAGCCGGCACTCATGGAGCAAACCGCGGTAGATATGACGGACGCCGAAAGCGCATACACCTTCCGCGCTAACGGCCAAGTCATAAAATTCGACGGCTTCATCCGCGCCTATACCGAAGGCAAAGACGAAGATCTGGAAGACGAAGTCGAGGGTGTACTACCGCCACTCGCGAAAGGCGATGCAGTCGAGCTCAAAGAAGTAAAACCGTTACAGCACTTTACCGAACCGCCCGCGCGCTATACCGATGCAACGCTCGTAAAAACCCTTGAAGCGAGCGGTGTCGGCCGACCATCCACCTATGCGCCAACCCTTTCCACGATCCAGGAGCGCGGCTATGTGGAAAAAATCGAGAAACGCTACCACCCCACCGAAATTGGCACCCTTGTAAATGATATGCTTGTGGAACATTTTCCGGAAATCGTAGATATTAATTTCACTTCCCATATCGAAGAGGAATTTGATGACATTGCGGAAGGCAAAACGGAGTGGCCGAATGTCATCCGCGAATTCTACGAGCCGTTTAAAAAGCATCTTTCACAAAAAGAAGCAGAAGTGGAAAAACAAATAGAGATCTCCACCACACCCTGTCCGCATTGCGGTAAACCGATGCTTATTAAATTCGGACGCATGGGTAAATTCCTCGCCTGCCCCGAAGAAGGCAGTAAGGTAACCCTGCCGATGCCCGAAGAACAGGCTCAGATTGATGCCCTCAAGGAAAAAACGAAAGACGAGCGCTGCCCTATCTGCGGCTCGCCCATGGAAGTAAAGCGCGGACGCTTCGGTTTCTTTTTAGGGTGCAGCCGCTACCCGGAGTGCAAGGGCATCTCTAAGATTTGGAACAAGACCGGCTTCAAATGCCCGCATTGCACCGTGCGCCACGAAAGCGGCGAAGAAGGCTTTAAGGAAGAACGGCAAATCGGCGACATCGTCGAGAAAAAAGGCCGCGGCCGCGGCAAACCGTTTTATGCCTGTACCCGCTGGCCGGATTGCACCTTCGTGACCAACAAAAAACCCGAAAGTGAGGAAGAACTCCAGGAACTCTACAAACACTGGAAAGAAAACCCGCCAAAAGCCAAGGGCGAACGCAAAACCCGAAAGAAGTAAATATCGGCCATACTTGACTTTTATAGATAGAGTTGTATAATTTAAAAAGTAAATTTAGAAAGGAGGTAACCCCGCATGGTTACCAGAGAGATCATTTTCTTGGCATTCCAAGTCTTCTCGCTCCAATTTCCCTTCTCCGCATCAGACTTAAAAGCAGCATTTCGGCGTGAAGCTAAAAGACTGCACACTGACGTGAGCGGAGATGAGAATACCAAAGAAGCGTTTATTCAGATGAAGAACGCTTATGATATCCTGACCGATTACACATCAGAAAACGGAGGCGAGCTCAAAATTCGCGAGACCACGGATGGTACTTCGGTATCTGAACTTGGACTGGGACTAGGCCCGCTGAAAAATGGAAGAGACTGTCCGCGCTGCGATCACAAAGGATACACTGAACGCCGTGGAACACGCTTTTCTGTCTGTACCGCATGTGACGATAATGGCGACATCGCTGCAGTTCTAACCTGCAATGCCTGCCATGGAACAAAAAGGTTCACCCAACGTACTGGCCGAGTGGTTGATTGTCGCAAATGCAATGGCACCGGCAAATTCACTCATCCGCGCAAGAAGTGGCTCTGCCTCAAGTGCGGCGGGTCGAAAACCATCTATCATTACAACGAAGGTGATGTTCTCTACTTTGTTAAGTGCAACGAATGCAAAGGCACTGGCGAGATCGAACTTTTCAATCCCGTTCTACCCAAAGGCTTACTTGCAGGAATGCTTCGCACATAACTTATTCCGAACGTCCGGCTCCCGCCGGACGTTTTCATCTTAATGGGCTAATTCGTAAGAATTAGCCCATTATTATTTCTTACTTGCATCTTGGAACTTGCATCTGTAATCTACTTTCATGTCCGTCAAGGAAATTGCCGAAAAGCATCCAGAAAGCCTAATTGGCCGTGCCTATGCTTTTGCGAAAAAAGCCCACGCGGGGCAGAAGCGTGAAAGCGGCGACCCGTATTTCACCCACGTACTCGCCACCGCGGAAACACTCCAATCCTGGGGCATGGATGAGGCTTCAATCGCTGCCGGGCTCCTTCATGACACCGTGGAAGACACCACGATCTCGCTCGAAGCCATTAAAAAAGAATTCGGCGAGGAAGTAGCATTTATTGTGGACGGCGTAACCAAACTCGATAAACTGCGCTACCAAGGCAGCCAGAAGCAGATGGAAAACTTGCGCAAGATGATCCTCGCGCTCTCCGAAGATCTGCGGGTTATTTTCGTAAAGCTCGCGGACCGCAGGCATAACATGCAAACGCTCACTTCGGTCCCTAAAGAAAAGCAGAAGCGCGTCGCGCTTGAAACTGAGGAGATCTACGCACCGCTCGCTTTTCGACTGGGCATGCAGTCCATCGCTGGCGAACTGCGCGATCTTGCCTTCCCCTATCTCCACCCTGAGGAATACTCCTGGCTCGAACATAACGTGCGCCATGCCTACGGCGAACGGCTCGCTTATCTCACCGAAATCAAACCTAGTGTTTTGAAAATTCTTGAAGGCGCCGGGATTCATCACGCCAAGGTTGATTTCCGCGCGAAACGCATGAGCTCGCTCTATCAGAAGCTCCTCAAAAACGGCATGGATATCGACCGCATCTTCGACCTCGTAGCTCTGCGCATCGTCGTCCGCTCCGTCGAGGAGTGCTATTCGGCGCTCGGCGCCATTCACCAGGAGTGGCCGCCGCTCCCCGGCCGCATCAAAGATTACATTGCCCTCCCCAAAGCCAACGGCTACCAGTCGCTCCATACAACGGTCATCGGACCAAAACAAATCCCGGTTGAATTCCAGATTCGCACCGAAGAAATGCACGAGCATGCCGAACGCGGTATTGCGGCACATTGGATTTACAAGAATGCGAAAGGCAAAGATCGCAAAAAAACTCAGCGCGAAGTAACCGAAGAAATGGAATGGCTCCGGGAGCTTAAGGATTGGCAACAGGCGTTCCAAGATCCTACCGCTACGCCGGAAGAATTTCTGGAGACAATGAAAGTGAACTTTTTCCGAAATCGAATTTTCCCTATCACACCGCAGGGCGAAGTCATAGACTTGCCCGCGGGCGCCACACCGGTGGATTTTGCCTATCGCATCCATACCGATGTCGGCAATGGTACGACCGGCGCCAAAGTAAACGGCAAGATCGTACCGCTCGATTATGAACTCCAAACCGGCGACCTTGTTGAAATCATTACCCAAAAAAATAAAAAGCCTTCCGAAGACTGACTGCGCTTTGTGAAGACTGAC
>CAZEJX010000045.1:5354-6976 GCA_964512715.1 uncultured Candidatus Saccharibacteria bacterium | reverse complement strand
CGTCTATAAAGAGCTCCTGCTTTTGGCGGGCTCGCTTCTCGCGCTCATGCTCGTACTCTACTTCGGCATTGCCTACGGGTATGAAGCGTATCTCAATAGCTCCATCACGAAACTCAATCAGGACATTGCGAAGTTCGGCGAGCGCATTCCGCAGGCGGATCAGGAACGAACCGCTCAGTTTTATTCGGCACTCGTGAATCTCCGCGAGCTTTTGAAAGCACACACTACCGCCTCGCCGGTTCTCAATCTCTTGGAACGGGTAACTGGGCAGAATATCTATTACACCAAACTTAACTTAAACGCGAATGCGAACGAGGCGGATCTTGCCGGCGTAGCGAAAGGCGTGAACGATGCGGCTTCGCTTGCTGCACTTTTGGAGCGACAACCGGAAGTTACCCGGGTCAATTTTACGAACGTAAGCAATCAAAACGGTGCTTGGATTTTCACGATGAGCGTGTTTTTGGATCCGAGCGTGATGCACGCGAACGGTCTTACATCTCCTAATCTCGCACCTTTCCCTGCTGCTTCCTCTACACTTCCCGCATCCCCGAATACCACCTCTTCTGTTTCTTCAACCACCCCATAATGAAACACGCCACCCAACGACTTTTCTCCTTCGCGATCGCCATCCTCCTCATTCTCGCGGCGCTTTTCGTATTCTTTAATCTGGTGCAGCCGGCGTATCAAAAAGCGCAGGAGCTCAAGGCGGAAAAATATAGCAAAGATAATTTTTATGCGAACCAGCAAGCGACTTTGAAGCAGGTAGAGGCGACTGTAGCGGCATATCAGGGAAGCGGCAACCCGCAGGCGCTCGCTTCGCTCGCGCTGCCGCCGGTTAAAGATGAGGCGGATGTCGTAAATCAAATCAACGTGCTCGCAAGCCGGTATGGCTTGGCTATTCAAAACATCACGCTCTCGACGCCGGGAGCGAAAAGCACCCAGGGCAAGCCGCGTATCACGAATGCCGGCGGTACTTCCGCTCAATCTACTTCAACGCTCGTAAAACCGATCGGCGTCATTATGGCGCAGATGCGTATTGGGGGAAGTTACACGAGCTTCAAATCATTCCTCGCTAATCTGGAGTCGAATATCCGCATCATGGACGTCGGCGGTCTCGCAATCGTACCGGTCGGCAAGCCTAACCAGGATTACTACACCTTCGATATTGCGATCTCGGCGTATTATCAAAACCCATAAACTCATGGCAATTATTGTCGAAGAAGAAAATCAGTCTGGCGGTAACTGGGGAAGCATCATTCTCTGGGGAATGGTCGCGGTGATTTTGGTAACCGCGGTCTACTATATATTCTTCAAACGTCCGGATTTGGTAGAGGTGGCAACTCCGCAGAATTTCCAAAATACCGTTCAGCTTTCGAAGATTAAATTGGATCCGAATGAGGTTATTAATAGTTCGCAGTTCAAATCGCTGCAGACTTACGCTGCGCCGCTTTCTCCCTCTGCTTCCGGCCGCGCGAATCCGTTTCTCGCGACGTTCTAAAGAGATAGCACGAGCGGAGAGCGTGAGCTAATAGTGAGAATTGAGAATTGAGAATTGAGAATTGAGAATTGAGAATTGAGAATTGAAAATTTTCACCTTCTTTGTCATCCTGCTCGCCTCGTCA
>CAZEJX010000045.1:4172-5344 GCA_964512715.1 uncultured Candidatus Saccharibacteria bacterium | reverse complement strand
TGTCTAAAGAGATAGAATGGGAGTAGAGTATGGGCTAATGGTGATAATTGGGAATGGAGAATTGGGAATTGAGAATTTGGAATGGAGAATATTCTCCTTCTTTGTCATCCTGCTCGCCTCGCCAAAGCTTTAGCGGAGGCGGGAGCTTAGCGAAGGATCCTCTGAAATGCATAGTTTCAAATATTATATAATATAGTATATACTATATTATATAATAATGTAGATAAGCAAAAAGCCGTCGAGCCTGCCTGCCGGTAGGCAGGTTTGACTCGACGGCTTTCATGATTGTTATACGGATCAGGTCGTTTCTACGGGGACGACCTTGAGGATGCGCTTCGAAACGATCTCGTAGTTCACTGCGCCCCAGCCGGCACCGATCAGCATACCGAAGAGTACAGCGACGGTGTTTTGGAGGAGTGAGTGCTCTGGCCTTGCGAGGAGGGTGTACCCTGCCACACCGCCCACCGTGCCGTCGATCGCACAGAGTACGCGTTCGTAGCGGTGAATGAGGACGAAGAGTTTCCAGCAGCCCTTGAAGAACGAAATTGTAATTCCCACGAGTCCTTTGAAGACTGATGGCCACATTCGCCACAAAAGACCGGATGCGATGCTCAAGAGCCCTTTGCAGGTCCAGCGGAAAACTCTGGGATATGTCGGATCAACCATGGGCACTGCTGGTCCCCACAAGGACCTTAATTCGCCTGATGCCGCTGGATGACTATAACGGAAGCACACTTTTTCCCAGCGCTCCGATCCATACGTAGCGATGAAGCGAAGAGTTGTTGCAAAAAATGCTCCCAGGAAAAAGCTCATCATTTCGAGCATGAACACGAGGAGCAAAAATGAAATCAACTCATCCGGATTTCCATTGATTGCCCAACCCCACATCTTTGAGATGGGGCGGAAGAGAATGCTGAAGGGGAGAACTATCGCTAGGAAATATGCTGGACCCACAATTGGATCCGCGTAACGGAGACGATCTCGCAGAGGCTGAAGATCATCCCTGACCTTAGTAAACGCTTCCGGAATCGCTTTCAGCACCTCCCGGAAATCGTAGGCTAGGTAGCCGGCGATGAGTCCCGCAGCGATGCCGAACCAGATGTTGTAGACATTCGCGATTGGCATTGCACTACAGGCGAACGCGCCGCAGGCCCCGGGGAGAGTAAACTGTA
>CAZEJX010000045.1:0-4162 GCA_964512715.1 uncultured Candidatus Saccharibacteria bacterium | reverse complement strand
GCGACCGGTCGCGCACACGCCCATCGACTCCGTGAACGCGCCGATGGCGCAGGCGAGCATAATCTGAACGAGAGAACGGGGGATCGAATTCATGTCTTCCTTCTTTATTCGAATCTTGCCATTCGAAAGTTGTAAACAGTGCGTGGGCAAGCCGCAATTTCTGGGTATTCTTATACTTCTTTCTTATGCAAGAGTCAAGCTATGCTTCCCGAGACTCTGATACAATGAAAAGACTGCATGACTAACTCTCAACTCATCGAACTCCTGAAATCCCAAAACCTTTTGGATGCCGCGAGCCTTACGAAGCTCGACAAAGAATCTCAAGTTTCCGGCAGAGACGCGGAAGATCTCATCCACGAATGGCACCTCTTGGATGATGACAAAGTCGCGGAAGTAAAAGCCGGGGCTCTGAATATCCCTTTCCAAAAAATTGATCCGGCGGCTCTTAGCGATGATATTTTGAAA
Source organism: uncultured Candidatus Saccharibacteria bacterium (assembly GCA_964512715.1). Classification (GTDB taxonomy): domain Bacteria; phylum Patescibacteriota; class Minisyncoccia; order UBA6257; family 2-01-FULL-56-20; genus JANWIW01. The sequence goes on along the minus strand of CAZEJX010000045.1, from coordinate 3,697 downwards.
TTCATTCCGGAAGAGACGGCGAAGACTTATGGCCTCGTGCCGCTTGAGAAGCGGGGGAATCTCTTGATCGCGGGCATGTTGAACCCGGATGATCCGAAATCCCAAGAGGCGCTTAAATTTGTGGCCCATAAAGGTGGCCTGGATCTTGGCGTATATGTGATCTCCTATGCAGACTGGCAAAAGGCGCTCCGTAAATATTCGCCCTATGAAAGCGAAGTGGCGCGCGCGGTGCAGGCCCTCAATTTGAAAAACGACGCGGGCCTCAAGGCCGTAGAGCTCGAGGCTGCGAATGTGAAAGCAGAAGATGCGCCAGTTGTGAAAATCGTAGCGGATACCTTGCGCGAGGCGGTGGATCGCGGCGCTTCCGACGTGCACGTGGAACCGGAGCAGAATTATCTGCGTGTCCGTTTTCGCATCGGCGGCGAACTCGAAGAAGCCGCATCTTTGCCGGTCACGCTCTCGCAACCGGTCATCTCGCGCCTCAAAGTCATGTCGAATCTGCGCATCGATGAAACCCGTGTGCCGCAAGACGGGCGATTCCGCGCGAAGATTCTGGATCGCGAAATTGATTTCCGTGTTTCCACTTTTCCGACGCCGCTCGGTGAAAAGATGGCGATCCGCGTACTGGATCCGAAAACGGGCCTTAAGAGCCTCGATCAACTCGGTCTTACCGGCTTGAACTACGATAAAGTGAAAAAAGGAATCGAACGACCCTACGGTATGGTTTTGATTTCCGGCCCTACTGGTTCCGGTAAATCCACCACCCTCTACGCGATTCTGCAGCTCTTGAACGACACCAAAGTGAACATCGTCTCGCTTGAAGATCCGGTAGAATACTTCGTTTCCGGCGTAAATCAATCGCAGGTGCGGCCGGAAATCAATTATGACTTTGCATCGGGATTGCGCGAAATTCTTCGCCAAGACCCGGACGTGATCATGGTCGGTGAAATTCGCGACAATGAGACTGCCGGACTCGCGGTTCACGCCGCACTTACCGGCCACATTGTGCTCTCTACGATTCACACCAATAACGCCGTGGGGGTTATTCCGCGTCTTATTGATATGGGAGTGGATGCATTCCTTTTGCCTGAAGCGCTTTCCCTTATGCTTTCGCAGCGTCTCATCCTGAAGCTTTGTGATAACTGCAAAAAACCAACGCCTGCGCCGGACAATGTGTCCGAGGCGATCGAGCATGCTTTGAGCGGTTTGCCGAAAGAAGTTACGGAGAAATGGAAGAAGCCCTACCAGATCTATCATGCGGAAGGCTGTGAGGTTTGCCACGGTCGTGGTTCCACCGGCCGTATCGCCATTTTTGAAGTCTTTGAGATGACGAAAGAGCTCGGCGCACTTATGGGCAAAGAACCCTCTCTTGATAAGCTTACGGAGGAGGCCAAGCGGCAGGGTATGATTACGATGCGCGAGGATGGAGTCTTGAAGGCCCTGGAAGGGACCGTAGCGATTGAAGAGGTTATGCGTGAAACGAGCGAGTAATATCCGTTCCTTCCATCTTCTCTTCCAGTCGTCATCCCGAGCCTGCGAGGGACTTTCCCTCCCTGTCATCGCGCGATCAAGTCGCGCGATGACAGGGAAAATATCTGCCGAGCTCGGGATGACAAAGTTGAAAGATAGCAAAAAAATGAGATTCGCGCCGAGTCCGACTCGGCGCGATGACGGGGGGCGTAGCAGGGTATGATAGCAGTTGGCTCGGGATGACAGAAGCTAGCTTCGAGGGAGAAGCGTGTTCTGTTATAATCTTCTTAATGGATTACGCTGAAAAATTGAAAGAATTACTGACCGCCACCGCGCGACAGAATGCGTCTGATTTGCACATTGCCGTGGGTCGCCGCCCAACGCTTCGTATTGATGGAGCTCTAGTGCCGTTCGAACAGGAAGAGATTGTGACGCCGGAGAGTGCGGAAGGCATTATTGGCGCGCTTCTCACGCCCGATCAGAAAACCAAGCTTGCCGCGGATCGCCAGCTCGACTTTGCCTATAGCTTTGAGGATAAAGCCCGTTTCCGCGTGAATGCCTATTATCAGCGCGGGTATCTTGCTGCCGCACTCCGCCTCATTAACGCACGCATTCGCACCGTAGAAGAGCTCGGTTTGCCACCCCTCCTTCACGATTTTGCCAAGCTCTCGCAGGGGTTTGTGCTCGTAGTGGGTCCTGCCGGCCACGGTAAATCTACGACCCTCGCGGCGGTACTCGATGAAGTGAATCATCAACGTGCGGACCACATTATTACAATCGAAGATCCGATCGAATATCTTTTCACCCAAGATCGCGGCATTATCTCCCAGCGCGAAGTTGGGAGCGATACACCGACCTTTGATGACGGTTTGCGCACCTTGCTCCGCCAGGATCCGGATGTCGTCATGATTGGTGAAATGCGCGATGCGCGCTCTATCGGTACTGCCATGACTGCGGCGGAAACCGGCCACTTGGTGTTCTCGACGCTCCATACTAATTCCGCATCGCAAACTATCGACCGTATCATTGACTCTTTCCCGGCGGAACAGCAAGGCCAGGTTATCTCGCAGCTCTCCGCAACCTTGGTCGCTATTGTCTCGCAACGACTCCTTCCCAAGATCGATGGCGGCCGCGTGCCCGCGCTTGAAATCATGATTGTGAACTCCGCTATCCGTAACCTCATCCGCGAGCGCAAGGTTTATCAGATCGACCTCGTGATCGAGACGTCGCTTCAAGAGGGCATGATTACGCTCAATCGTTCCATGGCAAGTCTCGTCAAGAATAAAATTATTTCCCTCGAAAACGCGGAGCTTTACTCGAGTAATCCCTCAGAGCTCAGAATTCTTTTAGAGAGAATGTAGGCTAAACTTAGAATTTAGGATTTAGAATATAGAATTTAGGAAATATATTCTCGGCCTAAATCCGAAATCCTAGATTCTAAATTCTTGCGACAGATGAAATACCAATATCAGGCGAAAACTAAAGAAGGGGAAGAACAGGTAGGCTTTGTAGACGCGCCGTCTAAGGAAGCGGCCGCGAGTGTTTTGGCGACTCACGATCTTTTTATTCTCTCAGTTACGGAAGTTGCGAAGCCGCACGTCTGGGATCGTATCGCCAAGTGGTTCGGCGGCGTGAAGCGCAAAGACCTCATGATTTTCACGCGTCAGATGGCGACGCTTTTTGAAGCGCAGCTGCCCTTGCCTGAAATTCTCAGTACACTCCAGAAGCAAACCCGCCACCCGGCGCTTAAGGAAGCGGTGTTTCAGATTTCCGAAGATGTGGATGCCGGTCTCTCATTTTCACAAGCGCTCGAACGGCAGAACGCTGTGTTTTCACCGTTTATGGTGAGCATGGTTCGTTCCGCTGAGGTAACCGGTAACCTTGAAAAAGTAATTGGTTTTCTCGCGGACTACGAGGAAAAGGAATTCGCGCTCATCACCAAAGCGCGCTCCGCACTCATCTATCCGGGTATTGTGGTCGGGCTTTTCGTAGTGGTTGCCGTGATTATGGTGACGGTGGTTTTTCCCCAGATCGAACCGGTCTTTACGCAATCGGGCGTGGCGTTGCCTTGGTTTACGCGCATGCTTATCGGTTCCGGCGCCTTCCTGCGTCGCTGGTGGGTGGCTTTTGTGCTGCTTATCGGACTTCTGGTTGCTATGGTTTTGGACTACTTCGAAACCAAGGAAGGCAAAGCATTGCGGGATGATATGTTTATTCGCGCGCCAAT
>CAZEJX010000044.1:0-6993 GCA_964512715.1 uncultured Candidatus Saccharibacteria bacterium | reverse complement strand
TGGTCGCGAGACTGTTAATAACAAACTGGTCGGTCACAAAACGATAGGTGTTAAACGTATCAACGTTAATGTTTTTTACTTTAAGAAGATCTTGCTCGATGCTGAAGCCTAATCCTTTAAACGACGTAAGCATGGTGCCGAGGAAGGATGCTGGCTTTGTACTATCCGGGTCGAAATACCAGGTCCGATTCACGAACACGGTAATCTTCGTGCTCGAAGAAGTCGCAGTGAGTGGCTGAAGGGCGTAACCAATAATCATTCCCGAAGACATTGCTTTCGTTGCTACGCCAGGGACAGAAGAAAGGACGAGCGGATCACCCACGGCGATATCGCCGCCTTCATGATTTACTTTAACTGGTACGCGACCTGCCAGAGCCACGGGGCGAGTACTTGTGGACGACGCTCCGCCTAAGACCAATCCTGGTGCCGTGGAAATGATACCGATCATGGTAGAGCTTCCCACACTCCCCGCTTTCACTATGGAAGTCGTCGCGAGCGGATCAATCGCTACTACGTCGCCCGCTTCAAGCGACGAATCCCTCACGAAATAGTTTTCCGCCAAATCTACGTTTGTGATCACGGTTGAGGACGCGTAGATTGATCCGGGAGTAAGCGACGCCGGACAACCGTTATTGCCACCCGCTACGCACAGCCCGCCATTCGGCACCACGATGTCTTTTTGGGTAGTGTTATCGCCAATCACCAGACCGTAAGCTGGCGTAGTTGTACCCACGCCGATATTGCCAGTAGGCGTTACGGTTAGGTAATTAGTACCGGAAGAAGTAGATACAGAGAACATGGCTGTAGTCGCCGCCGTAGATGTGCCCACCCACACGCTATTCGCCACCAAATTCTTTAAATTGCTACCCCCATCAGTTATCTTAACCAAACCAGCACTCACTCTGGCTAAACCAACATCCGCGGATGCGGTGGGATCTGATGTAGCAGACCAAGAATAAGTCGATGCGGCGGGAAGACGGAAAAATGTTCCGTTATCGAAAGCGTATGCTTTGGATCCGTAGGCCGTCTGGAATCCAGCCGTGTTGTTTATTCCCCAACTTAATGTTCTGTTATTTCCTGTAGTCTTCTCTACGAGTTCAAAACCTGTGCCCGACGTTCCTGCGCCACTAATGCCTATACGAATATCACCCGAAGTTCCTGGGGTATTTACAGAGCCGTTACTCGCTCCCGCGCCGAAAGAAAGGGCTCCAGAACTATTTTGTAAACTGAATAATTCTTGAGTCTGCGATCCCTTTGCCTGTACAACGAGACCTTTCCTAGAGGTTGCTGATACACCTATTAGCACATCTGCAAGGGAATCTACCGTATCCGCTGTAGCTATAGTCAGTATATTGGCCGGCGTTGAAGTTCCGATGCCTATCAAACCTCCACTAGTCACATTAAAAATAGGATTAGGAGTTGTGGTGGCCACAGAAAATAGAGTCGCTGGCGTGGTAGTGCCAATACCAAAGTTACCCGAAGAATCAATTACTGCCTTTGTACTATTACCAATAGCAAATTTCAACGCACTTTCTGAACGTAAAACGACATCAGCATTAGTTGCCCCGGTAAGAATTGCGCTGCCGATACCCAAATATCCGCGGTCTGCATTTCCAGGACCGTCAAAGAAGTTTATATATTCTGACCCATTTCCCCCATTCTGCAATCTGATTACTTCTCCTCCGGAACCCTTAATGTTTAATATAATGTTGGATAGTTGGGTTGATGTGCCAATGGAAAGGGAGCTCAAGAATGAGCCTACGCCACTTACACTCGAACTTCCCGTAACTGTCAGGGTTGCATTTGGTGTAGTTGTACCAATACCAACGTTACCGCCACTCAAAACAGTAAAGAGAGTGCTTGTCGCTGTTGATACGCTTGAAGTAGTAATCGAGAATATCGCGTTATTCTGAAGTGCAGTGGAGGTTCCGATATTTAAGAATCCGTTCTTATCAAAGAAGGATTGAACCACAGCGGAGCTATTCTGGAAGCTCAGCTCGTTGGCTGTTTGATTCGCAGCTCCCTTAATAACTAAGATAGGATCACCGGTAGAGTTGGTACTTATCGTCATGGTGCGTGTCCCGGAGCCTCCCAGGGTGCCAAGGCTAACATTTAGACCATTAAAGAGATCTATTGAACCCTGGCTTGATGCTGCGGCGACATGCAATAATCCTCCACCCACGTTGAAGACACCCGTATTCAAAGCACCGCTTCCCGCAGTGATAGTGCCACCGGAGCTCACCTGAAGCACCTGAGTGCCATTAGATTTCACGGTGAGTGGATTAGAACCGGTATTCGGATCACCGTTTACCACCAGCTGTCCGGCGTTGTCCAAAGTCAGGATATTAACCGGAGTTGAGTTGGTATTTTGAATGGTTAGCAAATTATCTGCTGTAGCATTGCTTGTCCCTTTTATGAATAATCCCGAGGTAGAAGTAGCTGTTTGATAGACACTCAAATAGGCACTCGGAGTGGAAGTACCGATACCTACCTTGCCGCTGCCAAGAACAGTGAGATAGGTACTACCAGATGTCGTGGCCACGGTAAACATTTGTCCCACCGGTAAGGTTGTTGTGCCAACGGTCAAGCCTTGCGTAAGGAAACTGCCAAATCCGGTTCCTCCATCAGTGACTTTCACGATCCCTGCCGCTGATCTCGCAAGACCCGTATCAGTCCCCTGTTCATTGCCGCTGGCGTCGACAGGATCTGTTGTAGCCCACTTATATTGAAGTGCGTTCCCAATAAGAGCTCCCATGCTACCTCCAAAGATACCAGTGGATGCAGCACTGTTTCTTGAGATTCCGATATTTGCTCCATTCGTGACTATGAAGCCGGCATTATTTGTAAATCCATTTCCCGCACCAGAGAGTTGAAGAATAGGATTAGTAGGAAGTCCTTGCTGATTCGAAGTTCCGGGCTTACCGAGCAAGAGAGCCCCGGCGATAGTTGTAGAACCATAAACATTTAAAACGCTGGAAGGTGTCGTGGTGCCGATGCCAACTTTCCCACCCGTAGTCACATTAAATATAGGGTTAGCGGTAGTGGTCGCAACCGAGAATAGCGTGGCTGGAGTTGTCGTGCCAATACCCAGTCGGTGATTTACGCTATCCCAATACAAATTGGAATTGTCCTGCGACAACGCACCGGAGGAAGTCGTGAAAATAATCGAACCATCTGAAAAATTGGACAATGTCGCGGAGGCGAATGTGGGCGTACTGGTACTGTTAATGCTTTGCGGTAAAGATAATGTAATCGTGCCCGTAGCCGAAGAAACCGTAATTTGATTATTCGTTCCCGCAAGTGAAATAACGCCGTTATTCGTAAAGACACCGAGACTAGAAAGAATAAGACCTGTTCCGGCAGAGAAGCCGATGTTTGTTCTAGCCGTACTGGTATTGGTAAGGTCGTTTAAGTTGTTGGCAGTCCATAGAAACGACGAAGACGCACTATTCGTCACAAATACTGTCGAAGTACCAGTTACGAACCCTGCCGCATAGGGATCGAAGGCGACGGTACCGGTAGCGCCGTTAAAGGAGAGCACACCATTATTTGTAAAACCATTTGCGGCATCAAAGGTGAGTCCCGTACCGGCACGGATACCAAGGTTGGTTCGTGCAGTGGAAGAGCTATTGAGATCAGAAAGGTTATTTGCGACTTTCAGGAATGAACTCGAGGCGCTATTCGCGATGAAGGCGGTGGAAGTGCCGGTAATAAATCCGGGCACATACGGATCAAAAGCAATGGTGCCGGTAGCGCCGTTAAAGCTTAAAACACCATTATTGGTGATGGTGACGGCTCCAGTATTACTCGAGAGCACGATGCCCACTCCGGCAGCAGTTGAAGAAACATAATCAGTGCTCAAAGCGGTGCCGACGGTGCCGTTCGTGGCTTTGAGGAAACCGGAAAGGGAGCCGACAGAAAGATTGGTGACGCCGAGAGTGGTGGCCGTAGCGATGCTAAATATCGCGTTGATAGCTTCAATACTTGTTCCCGTGGCGTTTACGAACGTAAGTCCTTGCAGTCCTGCAACGCCATTGAATGTAGAACTGCCGGTCACTGTGAGCGAGCTCACGGTCGTTGTGGTAAATGTTCCCTGCCCCGCGCTATCAATCCTTCCCGTAACGGTATTCGCATTGATTGCGAATCCCGAAGCGTCGACGCGATCGCGGGGCGAGAGCACTTCATAAGTACCCCCGCTTGAAGATGCTACCTCGACTTGTAAGTAGGCGTCCGAACTCGATGAGAAGTCATAGGTCAAGGGATCCGGGTAACCGTTCGCGGTGTCACCAATATCCACGTTAAAAACGCCATTAATGACCGACGATGTGGCTATACCAGGCGCGGCAATTGGCCAAAGACGGGTGCCGCTTCCGACGGTCGGGCTGTCCCATAGGGAGAATTTAAAATAGTAGGTTGTCCCCGAACCTCCCAGAAGATTACTATTGATATCCGCGAGGCGACCCTGATAGCTCATAATGGTCGGCGAGCCGGTCGCGGCGGAAATTTTGAATGGAAAAAGAGCGCTCGAAAAGACAAAAGAAAGGAGAACTACGAACGTAAATAAGCGATTATGACGCCTGTTTCCCCCGGGACGCAAATTGAAAAGAATAGGGTCTACTATCCTATTATTTTATCAAAATCTCCTATAAACCGCTTGAGGATGTTCTACTCTAAGACAATGAGTCCTTTAACCTCTTTTCCGCTTCCGCCCAATTAACAATATTCCACCACGCCTTGATGTAATCGGGGCGTTTGTTCTGATATTTCAAATAGTAGGCGTGTTCCCAGACGTCGAGGATGAGAACCGGTTTCATGCCGATGGTTAAAGCGGCATCCTGGTCTTTGAGTTGAGTGATCTTGAGTCCGCCATCCTCACCTGCAGCGAGACATGCATAACCGCTTCCGAAAAGCTTTGCTGCCGCGGAAGAAAAATCTTCCTTGAACTTATCGTAGCTTCCGAAGGAAGCGTTGATCTTCTCCCCTATTACTCCGGTTGGCGGCGCACCGCCACCGGCTTCTTGCGGCTGCATGCATGTCCAAAACACAGAGTGGTTATAATGGCCACCGCCAAAGTTTCGCACACCAATGCGGATGTCTTCAGGCAACGTATTCAAATCCTTTAAAAGCTCTTCGATTGGTTTCGCGAGAAGCTCTGCATGATCCGCCAGCGTTTCGTTCAGCTTATCAACGTAGGTCTGATGGTGCTTGTCGTGATGCACATGCATCGTTTCCGCATCAATGTACGGTTCGAGCGCTTCGTAGGGATACGGCAGGTCGGGGAGTTTAAACATGTTGAAATTATAAAATATCTAATGTCTAATTTCTAATGAATACTGCTGTCATCCCCCTTCACGCTGTCATCCCCGCGAAGGTGGGAATCCAGCCTAAGATAGCATTTCTTCGTATAGATCTTTCCATTCTGGATTGTTCTCCTCAATGAGCCGTAGCTTCCAAAGCCTGTTCCACTTCTTAATTTGTTTCTCTCTGGCTATCGCCGAAAGCACATCGGACGTTTGCTCAAAATAAACCAGCTTATGCACCTGATACTTCTTGGTAAATCCATCTACTGAATCATTTGTATGTTCTCCAACCCTTTTTAATAAATTATTAGTAACTCCAATATAGAGAGTTCCATTCCTTCCGCTGGCTAGGATGTAAACGTAATATGAGTTCACTCGCCTATATTAACTGGATTCCCGCCTTCGCGGGAATGACAAAGAGATGGGGATAACAGGCCGGGCGATGACGATGTTATGACACTGTACCAGAGATTTCCGCCGCGCCGGTTTCGAGCTCCATCCAATGCTTGCGGACGAGCCAATGCACAAAGATTCCAGAGAGTATGCCGATCACCATGCCGCCTAGAATATCGAGCGGCCAGTGTACCCCCACATAGATGCGCCCAATTCCAACAGCGAGAGATAGCATCGCATACCACACTCCCCATTTCTTATTGAGGAAGAAAAGGATCGTTACAAACGCAAAGAGCGCGGTCATGTGCCCGGATGGAAAAGAATTCCAGGGATTCTCGCCGGTAAGCAATGGCGTGAACCCGAGCGCCTGGAATGGCCGCGGATGCGCGTAGAAATGACGGATGATTTCGGTAATAACTCCGCGCGAGATTAAAACCGCGAGGCAGATTTCCAAAGCGCCAAAGATGCGCTGCCGCCAGCCGCGTAATTTCCATAGAAAATAGATCCCTCCAAAAACGAGAAGGTAGGTCAGTATATCCGCAAAAAAATAGCCGACACTGTCAAACGTGTGGCTACGACCGGCGAAGGAATGGATCCAGTTGAAAATAATGAGATTCATTTGAAGCTTAGGCGGCACGCGATTGCTTCGCTCAGAATGACAACCTTCTTATCTCTGCACAAACGGCAAGAGGCCCATGAAGCGGGCACGCTTAACCGCGGTAGACAAGCGGCGCTCGTGGGTAGCGCAAATGCCCGTGTGCTTCGGGTTCACAATCTTGGCTTGGCCGGACGTGAAACGCTTCAGCATTTCCGTGTCCTTATAATCGATATGTTGCAGATTTTGGCTGCAGAAAAAGCACTGTTTGGTCATCGGTAGAATCTAGAATTTAGGGCTTTATTATATCACGCTATTTTTATAATACAAGGCTCGCAAGCTGCCCTATATTCTAAATACTAAATTCTCAATTCTAATCTAAAACGGTATATCGTCCGTCATCTGGGCTGGCTCTTCGTCCAGGTTAATGACCGGAATCTCTTCAGGGGTGATTTGGGGCGCTTCAGCAGGAGAGCTTTGTTCAGCAGCGGCATTACTGCTCTTATTGCTCCATGCACCACCAGCACCTTGTCCCATGGGCTTCGGGCCGAGCTGCATAGACTCGCAAATGATTTCCGTAGCGCGGTGGGTGCTGCCCTGCTTATCCTGCCAGGAGCGGGTTTTCAAGCGGCCTTCTACCATGACCATTGCGCCCTTCGTGAGAAATTGGCTCGCAATTTCCGCGGAACGGCCCCAGGCCACGAT
>CAZEJX010000043.1:0-7258 GCA_964512715.1 uncultured Candidatus Saccharibacteria bacterium | reverse complement strand
TTATCCGGAACCGGGTACCGAAAGGGTCGGGGGATTAACGCGCCACCATGTTGATCGCAATCGGCACGGGGTGGCCGGCGCGCAGACTGCGCACAATGATATCCAGCGCATCGGGGAACTGTGCGCCGAAGGCCTTTTGCCGGCGGGCGCGCAGCACATAGAGTACAAGAAGCGGCAGCACGAAGCCGCAGAAGGCGGCAGCAAGAAAGGCTTCGGTATACTGGCCGCGGATCATCAGAACGATGCCAGGGACCCAATACCGTGTAGCCGGTACTCACCTCATAAGGCGACATAATTGTCGCGCTATAGGGAGGAGTAGCGAGTTGCCAATACATTTGTTTTTGGCAATCACCGACAGTCTGAGCATGCACATTCGGCGCGGAAAAAAATGTACCGATAAGAAAAATTCCTACAAGAATTTTACGCATAGTCTTATCATACCATACGCAAATGCCCCGTACGGTGAGAGAACTCATCATACGGGGCAGAGATTACTGCGCGTAGAGATATACTTTCGGGGCGTTTTCGCGGATAACACGAGCGTTATCTTGGAATGGCGTTCCGGTCGGTCTTCCTTTGTAGGTAAGACTCTGATCGGACGAGGAAATAAAGGGTGCCGAACCACAGGAACCGCTCGGGCAATCCTTCAGATCGAAATAGGACATGAGGCAACCGAAGCCTGCGTCCGCATCAATGTACCCACGACCATAGGGATTCGGATCACCATTCGTAGAAGTTGCCGAAACGCCATCGCCACCCATGGAATGAGCCGGGTCATGATCGCCATCGAACATGTGGACGAGCTCATGCACGAAGTCGTAGTTCAGAGCACCGAGGCGCACGATGATCGCGTACCCCAAATCCTTGCTGAACCTGCCCATCGGCCGCCAACTGGCAGAGTTCCCGGTCTCGTGCCATAGAAATGACAGATGCGCGTGATCGGCATCACGCTTCGCATTCACGTCCGCAGAATTCGAGAACGCCTGGAGATCAGCGATCGTCTTTTCCTGATAACCGCTCTCTCCTCCACCGTTATAGAGATACACGTTCTTTGTTGCGACTCGGACACTGCTGCAGCCGGCACGACTAAGGAGCAGGTTCGCGAGGTCAATCGCCATCTGCATCTTCAACCGCACCGCTGATTCGCTGCCCAAAGCCGTCAACACCTGTGGCGTGTACCACTGGTTCACGTAAAACGTGTACTGCAACGTAGATGATGCCGCGCGACGGCGAGAGAGCACGGTAATTGCATCTGCGTCTACCAAGGCTTCATTCCGAACTGGTGTCCGCCGAGTAAGACACTCCCCGCTTCGCGCTTCGACTCGCGTATAACGCGAACCGCGCGCGGTTGGGAAAAATTCGTAGACGCCATCCTCAGTGGACATCCATGCTCCGGTCAAACCGTCTACAACAGTTACAAAACCAAAGCTCTCCGGGTCGGAGGCAAGCTTAGCTTGCACGGAAAATCCGTTAGAACGGTTTTCAATTGCTCCCAGAGTGAGATCCGGAGCCGCGAGAAATGCGTTCACATCATGGCGCGGCCGTTCGAGGGCCACGGACGAAGGCGCAGCTAAAGCTAGCGCCAAAGCGAGAGCACTGATCACCTGCCTCATGCTAGCCTCCATATAAGTGCGCCCGCAGGCGCTTGTCAAAAGTTCGCTGAAATTGTGTTCTAAAACACCCGGTCTTCTACCTATAGTATACCAATATGATCCATGAAGAATAGGTTAGTGCTAAGAGCACCTCTTTTTAGCTTCCCCCGAGGTAGGATTCGGTAACCGTAACAGCTTTCTTGTCGCTTGCGTCAAAGGTTACATTCAACTCCGCAGATCCTTTCTTCGCATAAAAAGCGGAAACCGTCTTTAAAGGATCCGGCACGGTGTAAATCTGCCAGCCATTGGCCTGGAGAAGATTCTTATAGAGGCTGATATTATCGGCGAGACTCTTATTAGAAATATACGTTACCGTGGGCTGATTTACTCCGTTTGTAGAGCGGGCATAGCTTTGGGAGATATACACTCCCGTTTCACCGATAAGCTCTTTCGGAAAAGAATCCACTACCTGGCCTGCCGGAGCGGTAACGAGTTTCGCACCACGCTGCTTCGTCCAAAACCATGCGCCAAGAAAAATTACGAGCCCTGCCACGATAATGATACTCAAAACGCGAAACCAGGTTGTGTTCCACATATCGGGGTTCTGTGGTTCAACCATTTGCGGATTGGAAGAAAAATTCTCCATTCCTCAAGTATAGCATTTAGCTGCCGATAAAGTTACCGGCGACAAACGATTTTACGAGATACGGAATACTGCGCGCGAGAATGGCGATCGCAACTGCAATCACGGCGTAGAGAATAGCGCTTTTCGCCTTATCTACTTTTTCGCTATCGCCTCCGGAGGTTGCGTAATTGAATGCCGCAATCAAAATCATAATGATTGCGAGAAACATGAGCACATAGAAAAGAATCGAGATCACCCGCTCAAGAATCCCGTACACTACGTTTTCATCACCCTTGACCACACCGGGCTGACAGGGAATCTCGCTCGGTATCTGAGTACCGTCCGGACAAACGTGTGTAAGTACCAAGGCTTGGGTCAGGGCGGGTAAAAGAAGCAGGACCGCCACCGTAATACCGGCTCCAATAGTCTGTAATTTCATGTATTTATTCATATCACAGCCTCACCGGTTTGCAAGAGGAAAAGGACTGATACTCGTTACAGGGCACGTGAGGAAACCGTGGTTTGAATATTTGTAATATTTTCTTCGAGCTCCGGGTTATAGACCCCCACTCCTAAAGAAATGGTCACCCGGTCGGGATTCGTGTCCGGCACGCTGAAATGCGCGTAGGGTATGCGCACATTAGCCGCGGTAAACGGCTGCGGCTCGCCGGAATTTACCTTGCGCTCCAAAACGCCGTCTTCCACGAGATACACCACCGTATCATTATCCGCGTTCTGGAATGTAAGCGCATCGCAGAAACGCGCGCCGTTATCGCAAACGAGATTCTTACCGGTGCGCAATTCTCGCGCCATCTGCTCAATCGCGAGTGATGCATTTGAATTCGCCGCAATAAGCGAAATAATCTGGCGCTGGGTTCGAAGCGCCCGCACAAATCCCCCCACCGCGATCGAGATCACAATCGAGAAAAGCGTAATGGCAACCAGAAGCTCCACGAGGGTGAATCCAGCACGAGCTGCGAGCTGCGAGCTGCGAGGAGATAGGCTTTTGCTCAAACCGGAAACCATTTTAGAAATCTCGATTATCTCTTTAGTTAATTCATTATAATCTTTATCATCCAAAAATAATAAGACTCTTGAAACCTCTAACTGACTCTCAAGCTCCGAAAGGGACCCATGAGCGATAGCATAAAATTGGATTTTTTCCTTCCTGTGAGATCTACCGAATCCTTCTGCGATATTTGAGCTCACCGATATCGATGCTCGTCGCATTTGATCACTCAAACCATACACTTCTCGCGTTGGGAATCTTTCTGTTAGCTCATACACGCGCTTAGCGAGCAAAACAGAACGTTGCCAAACTTTTAAATCTTTAAATGAAGAAATTGAATTGCTCATGCTTTTAGCTCATGCTCATGCTCGTTACCTCCAGTTAAAGAAGTGATCTTCTAAATTAATAGTCGACTCTCCTCCGCCACGGGTGGTCCAAGTAACGATGGAGTTCACTTGGATTTCCTGCTGTCCCCCTTGGATCAGCTTGATCATGATTTTCCTGTGGAAGGGAGTTTCGTTTTTGCCACTATAGCTGAATTCAGCAGTTGCAGGATCGAAAAGGAGCGGACGCAATTCTATAGCTGCGGGCAGAAGTGTAGTTGAATCCATATCCACTTCAAACCCATTCGGATTCTCGGAAATACCCGAGCCCCAGCCTCTGCCGGAACGCACCCCGGCATCAATAATATTTTTCGTAATCTCAATGCCTTCAGCAGCAAGGTAGGTACCGGTATAGCTGTCAGAAACAACTCGGTTCAACGCCAACGCTCGAGAAAGGAGCGTCACGATACCAAGAAAACCAACAGTAAGAATGGAAACCGCCACCAGGACTTCAACCAAAGCCTGACCTCTGCGAGAATTGAGAATTGAGAATTGAGAATTGAGGAAACGAAGCATCTTATAAAATATAGCATTTTCAAAGCGTCTCGCGCTCTCTAGATTCTCTATTCTAAATCCTAGATTCTAAAACGTAATTTGCCCTCCTTCGCCAACGCCAATAGTAACGGCGGCCTTGCCAGCACTGAGGCCAATGCTGCCCTGGTTCGAGGTCGTCTCGAATCCTTGCTTCCAAATCAACGTTTTCGGATCGGGCGGGATAAACACAATATCTTCGATAGCATCCTCGCTCATAGCTGTGAGCTTCACGTTCGCCGGTAAGGTTTCCTTGGAAAACACGCAGGCCGGTTGATTCGTACAATCCCCTTCGCCAATATCCGTGAGATCTTGAACGGTTACTTCACATTTCGGCGCGGAATAGGAAAATATTTCATACGATTGCTCGTCATAATTAACATGCACGCCGTACGCGCACGGCACCGCCTCGCCCTCAGATGCACGGTTAAAAGTGGTAATGGCGAGCGATTTCGCGCGGGAAATCGTCTGCGCGAGCTTCGCCTCTTCTACATAGAGCGCCACCTGGTCACGCGAGGCGGAGGTATAGGTGAGAATGAGTCCCGCAAGAACCGCCGTAATCCCGATCACGATGATTACTTCGATGAGCGTGAACGCTTTTCGAGAATTGTGGGAGTTCATCGTTACAGTTATTGTACCACGCAAAAAAACGCCGCTGAGAGTCAAGCGGCGTTCCTACGCACGATGGATTCCACACACACGAGAAGATAGGAGCGCTCGGCAACCGTAAGCCTGTCATTGTCACGCGAAACAAGTCGAAAGGGAAGGTTGTTTTTGAGGGCCCAATTATTAAAAGATCGGATAATGTGGTACGCCTGCGCCACATGAGAGGATATTCTCAAGGGAACATTCCCACTCTCTTCGAGCCGCTCCAAAAACCGAACCTCCTGGATTCGCCTATAGCCATACCATAGCGCAGAAGACATCCTTGCCTCCTTCGCCGCCTTCACCTCTTCTACTGAAGCTGCTCTCGCCTTCTTGTTTTTTGGCACGATCGCTCTACTTTCTGAAGAAGCTACTCTTCTTATAAGTCTTCAGGACTTGAAAATCAAGTTAGGGACGGAAAAGACCGAAGTACCATCCGAGAATCTGATTCCCCCACAAGAAAAGTGCAAACGCACCCAGTGCCAGAAAGGGACCAAATGGCAAAGCGCTTTTGAGACGGCCGTGCGAAAACATGATCACCCACAGACCGCAGATCGCGCCGATCACGAACGCGAACATAATTATAAAAATAATATCCGGCCAGCCAAAGAGGAACCCTAGGGCAAGCGCGAGTTTCGCGTCGCCCATGCCCATGCCCCGCCCGCGTGTCACGAGGATGAGCCCCAAAAAGAAAAGCGCGCCAACGAGAGCTCCCACGATGTGGTTTCCCAACATGCCCTGATCGAATCCGAAAATCGCCGCATAGCGGGAGACGAATGAAGTAGAACCGAATAGGAATACTCCCCGCTCCAGAAAAAGCC
Organism: uncultured Candidatus Saccharibacteria bacterium; assembly: GCA_964512715.1. GTDB lineage: Bacteria > Patescibacteriota > Minisyncoccia > UBA6257 > 2-01-FULL-56-20 > JANWIW01. The sequence continues at coordinate 1,652 of CAZEJX010000043.1, read as the reverse complement.
GAAGGGCGGCAAGCACGATGAGGATACCGTGCACTTCATCAGGAATGAGATGCAAACGAATATCAATGAGCGACATAAGAAGCAGAGTTTCGAAAGCTAAAATCCAAAGGCTAGATAGCAGAAGCTGAGAGCTGAGAGCTGAGAGCTCGAAAGAAGCAGCGGAGGAAAAATGTGGAACGAAAGCAAAAATTAACCCGGAGAGGAGTTCCGCCAAAAAGTATTGCGGCGAAAGGCGGGCTCGACAGGTACCGCACCGACCGCGAAGCACGATAAAAGAAATAAAAGGAACGAGTTCAAACCAGCGAAGCGTTCGTCCACAGTGAGGGCAATGCGATCGTCCTCCGATAACCGGCCGAGCAAAAAGAAATCGATCCGGGTCGTAGCGCAGCGCGATTACATTCAAAAAACTCCCGATAGCCGCACCAAAGAGGAAGAGTATGAACGTAAGCATAACGATAAATAGTATATAATATAGTATATACTATATTATATAATATTATAAATCAATACGAATCTCGTAGAGGCCTAGAAAGCGACGCAGTAGATATCCGTACCGCAAGCCCCATCGAGCGCCGGGATACCATCGGGCATGGTGAAATTATTCTTCTCCTTAGTAAGCGCAGGGTTCGAAGCATCTTCGAACGTCGCCGCAAGCACGTAGCCGGTACCGCCATCATTCGTAGCATATTGATACGTGCGACCATTCGTCGGATCATCTGGCACTTGGTTCACACCAATCCCGGCTTTCAAAAGAACGTCTTTCAAATTGTTCCACGGCACGGCCGTACCCGCCTGCGGCGCGGCACAGGTTTCATCGCCCGGATAATGACCGCACTTGTTGTAATAAATCTCGAGCGCGTTCTGGACTTCCTTCAAGTCGGCGATACGGCGCGCATCATTGCCTCGTTTGCGAGCCGGCGCGAGACCAACCAAGACGACTGATGCCAAAAGACCGATGATCGTAACGACGATCAAGATTTCGATAAGGGTGAATCCAGCACGAGCGGCGAGCGGCGAGCGGCGAGCGGAGGAAATGTTCATAATTTTATCTTATCATATTGAGCTCACCCTCATAGCTCCTGCTCATGCTCGTAGCTCATGCTACTGAATATTCGTCGTGAGCTGATAGAGCGGCAGGAGCACCGAGGCGAAGAGAATACCAACCAAGAGACCGATCGCGATCATGAGGACCGGTTGGATAAGGTCCACCAGGTTATTGATAAGGTTTTCCGCCTCTTTGCCGTAGAAATCCGAGATGCGGGTAAACATGGTTGCAACCTGGCCGGTCGTTTCTCCTACCGCAATCATCTGGGTAGCGAGTGGCGGAAAATAGAGCGGATATTTTTCCATCGCTTCCGCGACATGGATACCTTGGCGCACTTCCGAAGAGACATCCGTTAAAAGATCTTTGTACACTTCGTTATCAATCGTCTGACCGACGATTTCGATCGCTTGCGCCATCGGTACGCCGCCCAAAAGGAGCATCGCCATCGCGTTCGAAAGCCGCGTGATCGTAAGCGGCAAATACACGCGCTTCAGAATTGGCGCGCGAATAAACATATCATCCCGCAATGCTTTGCCTTCCTTGGTTTCGTAGTAGTCCAAAACCATAGCAACCCGAAGTCCGATAAGCAACACAAAAACCAACCACC
>CAZEJX010000042.1:0-7390 GCA_964512715.1 uncultured Candidatus Saccharibacteria bacterium | reverse complement strand
ACATGGGCTGGGGGCAAGGGGTGTGGCTGGCCTTCTTCGCCTACCTCTTCTACCGGTTTATCGGAAGTAATTGTTTCCGTAGATCGATTAGGATTCACAATTCCCTCGCCGCGTTCCAAGCGGATAGATTCCAGTTTTTTATTTACCGAATTGTCTATTTTCAAAACCATGACGCGCAAACGCCGCAACGTGCGCAAATAAAACGAGTGGAAAAATGCATCGAGTTTCTGCGGAAGCTCGGAAGTAAGCCAGCGCTCCATAACGGTGCGCTCCACCGGCTCACCATCAATGCGCGGGATGGTGCGAATTACGATATAAAGAACCACTCCTAAAGAGATGAGGAGAAGGTTAAAAAATAAGAATTGGATAATCATACGCGATCCTAAATTACTAATACCTGCGAATGCTCCGAAATGTAATTATAGCTAATTTTGAGACATTCGAGCCAAGGTGTAGTTTCAGATCGGATTAAAGCGCTAAACGCGAAAATGCATGGAGTTTTACGTTCTCCCCAGTGCGACGAATAACAACCTGGATGAGATCTTTACCCTTTTTGGAAGGATCTTTAATATAATCCTGTTCCAAAACTTCTTCGGGCGTCTCCCCGCCTACAGCAGCAATTTGAAGACCTAATTCCTTTGCTAAGTCCCGAAAAGGATCCGAATTCACTACGAAATCAGTTTCCGCGCGAACGTCTACGAGTACACCAACACGGCCGTTATGCACGTAGCCATAAATAAGGCCCGCACCGGCTTCGCGATCAGCACGCTTCTCTGCTTTTTCAACGCCCTTGGCGCGAAGCAGTTCCGCGGCTTTTGCCATATCACCTCCCGCCTCATCAAGTGCTTTCTTTGCTTCCATGACACCCGCACCCGTCTCCTCGCGTAATTTTTGGATTGTATCTAAATTAGACATATGTGAGAGATATTATAACACTATCTGTCACTTCGAGCGCGACGAGAAATCTTCTGAATAAGATCCTTTACGGTGCTCGCAATGACACCTTCTAGGCCTGCGGTTTCGCCGCGGCAGCTTCCTTTTTGCCGGAACGGATGGCTTCCGCGATTTTCGCGGTAAACCAATCAATCGAAGTCTTCGCCTTGGTGTTGCCTACTACCGGGTACTGCACGAGCGAAGGCTCCGCATCCGTAGACATGAGAGCAACAACCGGGATATGGAGGCGGTTTGCTTCCAAAACAGCCGTGCGGTGCATGACCGGATCAACTACCACGAGAACTTCCGGTCGGCTGGACATATACTCAAGACCAGCGAGGGTTTCCGTAAGCTTCTCGGCCTCTTTTTCAAGATCGAGCTGCTCTTTTTTGGTATAGCCTTTATAGGCACCCTTAGCGAGGTCTTCCTTAAGCTTCTTAAAATACTCCACGCGCTTCGCGATAACGCGATAGTTCGTGAGCGTACCACCGAGCCAGCGACGGATAACAAACGGAAGCGAAAATTCATCGCTGATCTGCTTCAGCATGTCATGAGCGGAAGGCTGCGTGCCTAAAAAGATCATCGAGGCGTTACGCGCGGCGGCGGATTTCAAGAAGCGGGCTGCCGCTTCCATCTGCTCTTTAGATTTTTCCACGTTGATAATCTCAACACCGTTCCGGTTAGCCAGAACGAACTTTTTCATCTGAGGATTCGTCTTGTTGCGAGTACGGCCGTAAAAAACTCCGGCTTCCATCATCTGGAGAAGTTCCGGATCAGTTATAGTCTCTTCTACGGTTTGTGCTTTTACGTCGATTTCAGACATGGGCTACAGTATAGTACACCTAGACGAAATTCGCAAGTCATAAAAATAGAGCCGCCCAACGCACAGGCGGCCTTAGTTTTCCTTATGTGATGAGGGCACGCGCCTCCAGAATTCCACGCGCAGGCACACCCAAAAGTCTCAGCGTAGGCATAATCACATCGAAATGGACGATCGCATTCGCATGCTGACGTTGTACAGCAGTACCTCCTTCTTGCTTCGGTCGAACCAGCTTTTCCCACGCCTCATCGCCATGAAGAACAACGAATTCTTCCTTCGTCATACAACCTCCAATCTAACTATGAGAAATAGTACTGGATTTAAGACGCCTTCGCAATAACCCCTCCTCCAAGCAACTCCCCCTTCTTGTCGTACCACACCGCTGATTGACCCTCCGCAACAAACTGCTGCGGCTTCGCGAAAACGAGCTTCCATGTACCCTTGCCCATCCGCCTAAGAGTTGCCGGACTTAGCGGCTGACGATAGCGAACGCGGGCAAAAACAGGCATGTGAGAATCAAGGACTGAGGGTTGAGGATTGAGGAAATTCACGCTTACGAGTTCCAGTTCATTTTTAAAAAGCAACGGATTGTCATGGCCTTCCGCGACCGTAACCGTATTCTTCTTTACGTCTTTCGCGACTACATACTGAGGCTTGGCAGTTTCCCTTTTCTTGTGCACCACCCGACCCACGCCACTACGTTGCCCCACGGTAACAAAAGCCGCTCCTTGATGCTCACCAACTACTTCGCCTGCCGGCGTGAGAATTCTGCCGCTCTTCCGCGGTATATATGAAGAAAGAAAATCGCTCATAGGAACATTTCCCAAAAAACAAATCCCCTGAGAATCTTTCTTTTCCGCAGTCGGCAAACCGGCTTTTTTTGCGAGCGCGCGCACTGCAGGTTTCGGGTAATCCCCGATCGGAAATAAGCAATGCTCCAATTCGTTTTGCGTGAGCGTCCAGAGGAAATAAGATTGATCCTTATTAGAATCTTTGGCAACAAAGAGAGAATTTAGAATATAGGATTTAGAATGTAGGTTTGATTTCTGTTCTTTACTTTTTTTCTCCCTAAATCCTAAATTCTCAATTCTAGATTCTAACTTCCGCACATAATGTCCCGTTGCCACATAGTCGGCGCCCATCGCGAGAGCTTTTTTTAAAAATAAACCGAATTTGATTTCCCGATTGCACATCACATCCGGATTTGGCGTTATGCCAACCCGATAGCCCTCAATCATATACTCGACCACTCGCTTTTTATATTCCTCTTCAAAATCCCACGTGTAGAAGGGAATCCCGAGTTTCTCCGCTACTCGACGCGCATCTTCGGCGTCGCGCTCGGCGCAACCATCAATGTTATAGCAGCGCATAAAAACACCCACGACGGTGTAGCCCTGTTTCTTCAAAAGATATGCCGCGACGGAGCTATCCACTCCGCCGGACATACCAACAAATACTGTTTTCCCTTTCATTGCGGCACTATTGTACGCCATTATAGGCCTTTTGACTATAATTCATTGACAAATTAAGCACATTTGAGGTATAAAAAATCGAAGTCCATTGAAATTCGGAGGAAAAAGAATAATGGAGAGAATCAGGGTGTTTGAAAGCTTTGACCCCAGAGAAGCTCAAGAGCAGTTGACCCTCTGGGAAGGTCCGCGCGCCGTCATCATGCCGCATGAGAAAACCCAGGAGCTGTGGACCAATTCCATCAAGGTTGCGGCCAAGCTCATGAGCTTGCCGAATCGCTACGCCTACCTCGAGACCCTGCGTGACGGAAGTGTTCCCATCCACAAATTCAAATCCTACGACGAAGTCTCGATCAGCAAAGAAATCATCGAGAACGCTCCTTCCGAATCCCTCCGACTTCACCCCATTCATCACGAGATCCTGCTCCATTAGCAGATGCTCTGAAAATCAACGGGCGACCCTTGAAGGTCGCCCGTTTTGCTATTTTTTGTATTCCCCTATGCGCGCTCCACGTACTCTCCGGTTTCTGTATTGATCCGGATCATTTCATCTTGCTCGATGAAAAGCGGCACGTTCACTTTTGCTCCCCCTTCGAGGGTAACCGTTTTCGTTCCACCCTGAGCGGTATTGCCTTTGATGCCCGGTGGCGCTTCCACTACTTTGAATTCCATCTTAATAGGAATCTTGATCTTAATAACCTTATCCTGAAAAATCCACGTTTCTACTTCGAGATTAGATTTCAAAAACTTAGCTTGCGAACCGATAACTTCTTCTGAAAGTGAAAAGCGCGCCTTCGGGTCGCCTTTCGCATGAAACCAAAATTCGCCGCGGCTTGAATAGAGAAAAATTGCGGCCTTGCGTTCCACCTCTGCTTCTTCAAAACTGTCGGAAGCCTGCCACGTACGATCCAAAACTTTGCCCGTAATGAGGTTGCGGATTTTAGTTTGCACAACAGCTTTGCGCTGTTGCATACGAACGAAGTTCGATTCGATGACTTCGTACGGAGCACCTTCATATATGAAGAGGACTCCCTTAGATAATTCAGTATAAGCGAGCATGGGTGTATCGTCATTCCGAGCAAAGCGAGGAATCTTCTCTCAGAAGATCCTTTATTTCGTTCAGGATGACTAAATTGCGACGCACAGATTATAAATAATTCTTCTTAGAAATGCAAAAGCCGCCCTTCGAAAAGTCGGGGGCGGCTTTTGCGAAAATTACATTCCCGATTCCGTTGCCGGACGTTCTCGGCGCATACCGCCTTCCGGTTCTTCTATTTTGAGATTCAGGCGGGAATCATTTTTGATGCCCACAATTCTCAGAAGCGAACGGATAGCTTTTGCGGTAGAACCCTGACGACCAACCACGTGGCCCATATCTTGGGCGTTCACATGCAGTGTCAAAAGGACGCCGCGCTCATCAACCTTGCGGTCGACACGCACATCATCCGGATGATCTACCAGCGCTTTTATGAGAAATTCCAGAAATTCCTTATCGACTTCTGCCATTTCCGATAGTGTTATCGATTACGACCTTTGGCAATCATTAGCCATTTTCCGCGGGAGCTTCGACAGGTGCTTCAACTGGTGCTTCTGACGTTTCCGCCACGGGTTCGACGGCAGCGGACTTCGGCACCGGTCGCGGCATAGGCACAGCCTTCTTCGGCGCATCCACAATACCATTCTTAACAAAGAGATTATGCACGGTAAGTGAAGGTTGGGCGCCAACCTTAATCCAATGTTCGATGCGATCTTTCTTGAAATTAGTCGCTTTAGTGAACGGATCGTACGAACCCAAGTCTTCCGTAGGCGGCGCGATCAATTTAGAACGCGAAGGCGCGACTACCAAACGGTAGCTGGGCTGGCCTTTCTTTCCATGGCGCTGTAAGCGAATCGTTAACATGTGGGCTATATGATAGCGTAGTTTGGCTTGACAGTCAATGTGCTCCGGTATGCATCCTCTGGGCACCGCATGTCAGTTTGCTCCAGCGCCAAACTGCATTCTATGCTCTCGGCACAAAATTTTGCTACGCAAAAACCAAGCTTTTGTGCCTCCGAGAATTGCCCAGAGGATGCATATCTCCGCTTATTTTCATCCCGTGATGACAACTAACTCTTTTGCATATACCGCAATAATTCCGGAATGCCCTCCCCTTCCATCGGCACTTTCTTGCCCGGATTAAAAATATTTACCGGGTCAAAAATCTTTTTCACTTCGCGAAACAGTCGCATCATCTCCGCGCCATACATCTTTTCCAAATAGGGCGTACGAATCAAACCATCGTTGTGCTCGGCGGTAATGGAACCTTTGTATTTCAAAACGAGCGCGTAGACGCGATCCATAAGCTCCGGAATAATTGCTCGCGCTTCCGCGTCTTTGAAATCCATGAGCGGGATCACGTGGAAATTACCATTGCCGTTGTGGCCCGCGATAGTAGAGACAAGTTTATCACCATAACTTGCAAGAATTTCCTGAAGTTTCGGCAAAAATTCCGGCAAATACTCCGGTTTTACCACTACGTCGTCAATAACCGGCGCGGTGTGCTTCCCCTTCACGTGCTGGCGAAGCAAGTTAAAACTCTCCCGGCGAATGGTCCAATACTTCTCGCCCTCAGCTTCGTGTTTGGTAAGGTGGACGGGTACATTAAACCGTTCGAGCGCGGCGCGCAGCCCCGCAAGACGGGCATAGATTTCTTGCTCATCTTCTCCAGCAAGCTCGGCGAGGATGACAAGCTTCGGAATACCGCGTTCTTTGAAAAGCATGCCAAGATCCGGCAGGAAGCTCCATAAGAATTTCAGCGCGTTGGTCTTGACCCGCGCGAGAATAGAGGGGAAAAAACGAACCGCGAGTTTCAACGTCTTATCGTCATAGCACTCTAGGCTCTCCGGATTGAATTTCAAAAGCTCATTAGTGACTTCCGCAACTTTGGTAAGATCACTCAAAAAAATAACTGCCATAAGCGCATGCGGCTTAGGGCGAACCAGCTTGAAAGTCGCCTCAGTCACGAGCCCAAGCGTTCCCTGCGAACCGACAATAAGCCGCGTAAGATCGAATATGTCCCGTTCCCTATCCCACACGTTCCAGAGGTAGTAGCCGGCAGAATTTTTGGATACATCCGGTTTCGCTTTGCGGATTAATTCGTAATTTTCACTCACGAGCTTATAGATCTTCCGATATACATCTCCCTCAAAGCCATCTTCTGATAACTTTTTGGTAAGCTCTTCACGCTTCAAGGGTTTCACCACGTATTCCTCGCCGTCGGCAAAAACAACCTTGAGCGATTCAACATAGTCTTCCGTTTTACCATACGCGAGCGTCTTTTCCCCGCCGGAATTGTTCGCCACCATTCCGCCTATGGTGCAAATCTCTCGCGAAGCGGGGTATGAGGGCAAAAGCAAATTGCGCTTTAGGGTTTCTTTCTCGAAATCCCGATAAAACATGCCTGGCTCCGCGGTGGCATAACCGGCGATTTCCACTCCCCGGCCATTACGAACCTCTTCGCCCGCTGGAAGAGCACTGGTTCCCTTAAAGCGGTGCATATGACGCGCGAAATCCACAACAATCGAAGTAGTTAATGTCGCGCCACCCATATCCGTGCCGCCCGAACGCGCGGTAAGCGAAACACCCGCTTTTGCGGATACAAATTTTACTAATTGCTTTATATCGTCGGCATTGCGGGGAGCTACAACAACTTCGGGCCGTATTTCAAAAATAGAAGCATCCTTACTTGCTTTCGTGAGGGTAGCGCTGTCCGTCATCACTTCACCGCGTATCACCTCTTTCAATTCGCGTGCAAGCATGAGCGTATTATACCATTTCGTTCGGCATCACTTTCGCAAGACTTCAAATGCTCCGCTATCGTTCACGCGAATAAGGCGCGATGGCTTACCGCGTTTGATCCCTCCGTCAACATAGAAATCAACTTTCTTTCCAAAATAATACTCCGCTTCAGAAATACTTACTGCCGGTTCTTTGCTTTGCGGATTCGCGGAAGGAGCGACAAGCGGACCGCTTTTTTGAATCAAGCGGCGAAGAGTCGTGACCTGAGGAAGCCGAAAAGCAATACTCTCGCTGCCGCGATGCAAATACGCGAATTTTTTATTGCGCACCGGCAAAATAATGCTCGTAGGTCGCTTCGTTTTCCAGAGCTTTGCCAATGCCTTATTTTGT
>CAZEJX010000041.1:4086-7664 GCA_964512715.1 uncultured Candidatus Saccharibacteria bacterium | reverse complement strand
GGTCGGACTCACTCATAAATTCCATGATGTTCCGGGCAGAGACGGGATAATCAAAAAACCAATTGGCGTCAGCAATTCGCCAACGACCCACAATCGCCTGAAGCGGTTGTGGGGGGATAACATTTTTGTCGCGGGTCCGGTCTATCTCATTCACATCCCGCACCGTGAGATTCGTTACGGCGCCACGTGCAACCTCGAGATCCGCGACGCTACCGATGAATCCGCCGCCGGGACGAAGCTCCGAAGTATTGCTCAAAATAATAATGAGATGATGCGGCTCAGGTCTCGCGAGCCACTCAGAGACTCCCGCAAGCGCTTCATTGCTATCGGCTAACTGTGTTTGAAACGATAGATAATTCCCGAAGAAAGGAAAATGATCTTTAAGATCCGGGCGTACGGCGATGAGATGAGCGCCGAGTCCGTCTAAATCAGCGATGGCGCCATGAAGACTTCCTAGAAGATCGGGAAGATTTGTAGGTTGCCCCGCAAGAAAATGAGGAATGGCTTTACGAATGTCTTGAAGGACACTTGCGCCATGTAAGACTTTCTCAGAAAATCCCGCGAATGCCCCGTAGGAAGCAAACTGTTCTTTTATTTTTGAAAACAATGAAGTGAATTCCGGGGCCGTGACGCTTGCTTCGGATGCGTTCTCTAATACTTCTCTCTTTGATTTGTGTAGTAATGAGTACCCTCCCCAAAGCAATACGATACCCAGGAATCCCCACATGAGCGCTATCGAAAGAGGACCTCTCCTTTTCTGAGATTTTTTTTGCGTAGGACGTGGGGCTGGGCCAGCCAAAATGAACGGCTTTTCGCTCTTTGGAGCTCTTTTTTTGGCTGGTTCGATATCCCGCATCATGCTGTTTGAGGTTAGAAATTCTGAGTTCAGCGTTCGATTAATGCTATCATGAAATCATGCTAAAAACCTTTTCTCCAAAAGTAATTCTTGGCGCTATTTGCCTTGCCGCGTTGGGATTCATGCTCTACTCGTCATGGCATGAATCAGCCATCATGGATGAGCTTGCGCACATTCCGGCGGGCTACGGCTATGTTCGCTACCTGGACTACCGCCTGAACCCTGAGCACCCGCCGCTTGTCAAGGCACTTTCCGCGCTGCCGCTCCTCGCCTGGAACCCGCATTTTCCAACTGACAAATCCTCTTGGCAAAACGATGTGAACGGCCAATGGGCAATGGGGTCCGCGTTTCTGTATGACTCCGGTAATAACGCGAATACCATTTTGCGTGTCGCACGCTTGCTGCCGATTCTTCTTACGGTGTTACTCATCCTCCTCGTCTATGGCGTTGCCTCTGAGACACTGGGTCCACGCTGGGCGCTTCTGCCGGCATTTCTCGCGGGACTCTCGCCTACTGTCCTCGCGCATGGCCACTACGTAACAACCGACATCGGCGCAACCTTCGGAATTCTTCTCACGCTGTGGCGGACGGCGGTATTTTTCATCAGACCTTCGCGCAAGAACCTCTGGTACGCGGGTATCGCTTTGGGTATCGCGGAACTCTTGAAGTTCTCCGCGGTTCTCCTTCTGCCGTATGTGCTCTTTATGGCATTTGCGTATTGGTTCGCGCGGCGCAACGAACACAGCATTCTTTTTTACGCGCGGAATTGTTTCTTTATCTTCCTTATTGCCTACGTCGTAGTTGTCTATCCGGTCTATGCGCTTTTCACGGTTCATTACCCGATCGCAAAACAGACCGCGGACACGGTCTATACCCTTGGCTCTTTCGGAGGCGGGGCGGTTAGTGGCACATGCCACGGTACACGCTGTCTCGCGGAACTTGATATTGCTCTTTCCCGCCACTATCTAACGCGGCCTATCGCGGAGTATATGCTCGGCGTGCTTATGGTTATGCAGCGTGCGGATGGCGGCAACACTGCTTACTTTTTAGGCAAGGTAACGAACAGTGGATCGCACTGGTACTTCCCTATCGTTTACGCGCTTAAGGAAACCATTCCCGCACTTATTATCGTACTCCTGCCATTTCTCCTCTGGGCGCTGCGCGCACTCCTTCGTATTCGCTCCACGCACACGCGCTTCATGAGCTATCTTAGGGATCACTTTATTGAGTTCAGTCTTGCGGGATTCGCCGTGTTTTATTGGGTCTACAGCGTAAAGAGTCCTTTGAATATCGGCGTTCGCCATATCCTGCCGACTATCCCTCTCATGTATATTCTTGCGTCTTCCTGGTGGAAGCGTTTCCTCGAGCGCCCTTCCGTCCTTCGCTCTTCGTTTTTCGCTCTTTTAATTCTCTGGTCTGCCTTTGAAACTGCTATAGCGGCGCCACACTTCCTCTCGTACTTCAATGAGATGGGCCAAGGCCCCTGGGGCGGCTATCGCTATGTACTCGATTCAAATTACGATTGGGGCCAAGATTTACTCGCGCTCCAGACTCTCGTAAAAAATAATCCCGAAATGGGCCGTTTTGCGATAGTTTATTTCTGTGGTGGGGATCCGTCCTTTTATTTGGGCGATCGAGCGGTAGCGTGGAACTCTGCTAAGGGAGATCCGCGCATCCAAGGTATTGAGTGGCTTGCGGTTTCAATTAACTCGCTTGAGCAGGCTACCCAACCCGCCGCGCAGGATTTTATTCATAAGCCTCAAGATCAATATCTCTGGCTTACTGAGAGACGAGCGTCGGAGTCGGGCATCGGCGGTGTACCTCTTCCCGATTATCGCGCCGGCACTTCGATCTTTGTATATCACTTGTAATAGATCCTGTTCGGTACGCGGAAATCAATTGAATTCAGTTTGGTGATTGCGGTTTTTGTTTTGAGCGCCTGAAATTCAGCCGGAGTGCTGCTCGCAGGGAACCGCAAACTAAAGTACAGCGTGGGTCCATCAAAGGTGGGCACCACCACTTCTTGCCGTGAAAGATCTTCCAGGCGAATTTCTTTTTTGGTCACGCTGATAGCGGGTAGGGCATCAAAAATAGAAAAGAGATTAGAGAGAAATTCCCGATCAATGAGCGGCTTTTCGAACTCGGGCTTCGCGCGCGCGTAATCGTTTACGACGAGAATGAGGCTTCCTTCCGTACGCGGTGTTCGCGTCACGAGCCCTTGCTCGTCAAACCAATAGCACATCGCCGGATCAGGATTTTCGAAGCACCACACCCCTTCGTGCTCGCGCTCTTTAACATGGACAATAATACTGTCGCGCAAGATATTCTTTTCGACAGTCACTGTCTCCGCGGAAGGCAAGAGCTTTAGCTGATCTTTCGTAAAACTCCCTGGCCAGGCAAGCATATTACGCATGCCGAGAAAATTCTTGAACCCCGAGTGACCGGTAACGCTTCCCTTGAGGAACGTATCAACCGCTTCGTTTGGAATATATTGTAATCCTTCGATCTTGACCGATCGGACGCGAAGCAAAGGGTTGCGCAAGAGAAGCAGCAATACCAGAACGATGACAATGGAGATTCCCAATATGGCGGCGATCGCAAAACGTGCGATTTGTACACGCCGGCGTCGCGCCCCAACTTCAGTGGTAAATCTCCGAGGCATGTCACTCATTGTACGACACTAGACTGCAATTAGCCGATTATTTCCTTTCCTACGTACGGC
>CAZEJX010000041.1:0-4076 GCA_964512715.1 uncultured Candidatus Saccharibacteria bacterium | reverse complement strand
TTTCCATGATCGCGATCATAATACGCGGGCTCGGCAGTGCCGTATTATTCAGCATGTAGACAAACTTTTTCTCTCCGTTTGCATCCGTGTACTTTACGTTCAGTCGCCGTGATTGCCAGTCCAAGAAGTTGCTGGCGGAACCGGTCTCTGCCCAGCGGTTCATGCCGGGGAGCCATGCTTCGGAATCATATTGCTTGTATTTTCCCGCGCCCAAATCTCCGGTACAGATCAGCAAGCGCCGATATGGTAATCCCAACTCCTCGTGCATCTCCGCTGAGATGCCAATCATCTCATCTTGCATCTCGGTGGTATGAGCGGTATCCGCCGGAGCAATAATGACTTGCTCAACTTTCAAGAACTCGTGCACGCGGTAGAGTCCCTTCACGTCACGGCTGTAACTACCGATTTCACTGCGATAGCACTGACTAAAGCCCGCAATCTTGAGCGGCAGATTTTTTTCGACGAGCATTTCGTCTGCATAGTAGGCAAGGAGCGACGGTTCCGCAGTGCCTACCAAAAACTTCCGATCTTTACTCGTTTCTCCACTGGCTTCTTTGTCAGACGTGGCAATCTGGTAGATTTCATCTACGTCCGGATTGTACTCCATCCCCTTGAAATAACCGCTCCCAAAAAGTGCGAATTGCTTTACGAGGGTTGGCGGAATCATGAGCGTGTAGCCCTTCTCCGCCATCTTACGCATGGCATAGAGCATCACCGCCATTTCAAGCAAAGCGCCATCGCCTTTCATGTAGTAGCCTCGAAAGCCGGCGACTTTAGCACCGCGTTCAAAATCCAAAATATCAAGCTCCTTGCCGAGCGTCATGTGATCCTTGGGAGTGAAATCGAACTGTGAAATATCACCGGAGCGAAATACTTCTGTGTTTTCTTCTTCGCTTTTACCAACCGGAACATCGGGTGAAATGATATTCGGCACCCGCACCATGAGTGCGTCGAATTTCTCCTCAACTTCTTTGAGCTTGGCCTCTTCCGCCTTAAATTGCTCTTTAAGCGCCGCTCCGGTTTCGCGATCTTTCGCTTTCTTTTGCTCGGAACGGATGGATTCGGTGGATTGAATAAGCTCGCGGCGTTTTTCATCTACGCTTAAAAGCTCGTCGATAAGCCGAGGGTCGAGATTCTTTTTCTCTGAAACGTTCTTCAAAAGCTCCGCATTTTCGCGGATAAACTTAATATCAAGCATGGGAATATAGTAATACGTAAATAGTAAATGGCAAAATACGCTCGGTATGCAAGTCGTGGCCATGGGTTCTTTTTAATGGCCATGACTTGCATACCTTCGCTCTGGGTTGGCAGACAAAAGAAATATGGCTCGCTATTATGAGGTATGGGGTTTTAGGCTATCGTAAAGCCTCAAGTTCTTTATTTAAAGGAGGAGCACATGAAAGATCAGGGAGGCGGACATATTGCCTGCGCGAACGAAGGTGGGTGGGAAGAAATCTCAAGCTGGGGCGATGCCTTGAATCGGGGCATTCCGGAGCCCGGCATTACCGAAGAGCCAAAGAGCACCGAAGAGGCTCTGGGCAAGATTCCCAACCCCTCTTCTTCATAACTATCTCGGGGCGCTAAGCGCCCCGTTTTTATTCATTCGCTTGACATACTATCCTTACAGCGTATCTTGAATATATGATCCGTTTTGCTTTAATCGCATCGACTACGACGCCCCTCCTCTTGGAAGGGGCCTCCTGCGACGCGATCTAAAGCAAAGCAACGAGGATGGTATTGCACGAAGCCCCTTTCAAGAACGAAAGGGGTTGTTCATTTACAGTTCGGAAAGGAAAAGATATGCATTACAAATTTACGGTTCCGCAGTATTCGGATTATCAAGAGGGCCCTCCGCCTGAGCTCCCAAAAATGTTCACGGCAGAGAATGACGATGACGCGAAGATATTTATTTTGGGAGAAGTGGTTCACGGCGCATTCTTCCGAACTGCTCCTCACCCGAATAGTGATCTCGCGAGAGCACTTTCGGATTTCACCTGGAGAGAAGTGAGGCTGTATCGCATAGATGCAGACGGATGGGTGACCGTTCCCCTTGATGAAGAGTTCCGGATTCGTATCGAACATATCTCTGTGAACGAGAGCTTTTTCGCTGCCCAGAAGATCAGACATGAACGGCAGCTCTCTAGCGCAAAGTAGATCCGCAGGGCGGTTGTACCGCCCTGCCACCTTTCTCGACGATAGATAAGACAAAATTAAAAAAATAATCTATACTCGACCTTATGCCGAAAGCTAAAAAACCTGTTAAAATCCCTGCCCGCCCTAGCCATGCCGCCCCCTCTTTGGATGATAGTCGCCATTCCTTGGCGCATCTCCTTGCCGCAGCTCTCCTCACCAAATTCCCTAAAGCCAAGCTCGCCATTGGCCCTGTTATTGAAAACGGCTTCTATTACGATTTTAAGCTCCCTCGCTCTATTACGACCGAAGACCTCGCCGAGCTCGAAAAGACGATGCGGGATTGGATTGCCGCCGGCTTGCCGATGAAGGGCAAGAAAGTCACGCCTGCCGAAGCCAAAAAGCTTTTCAAAGATCAGCCTTTTAAACTAGAACTCATCAAAGATTTTGCCAAAGACAAAAAACCCCTTACCGTCTATGCCCTCGGCTCCGGTCCTAAAGATAAATATTTTTCCTCTCTAAGCTCGCAGCTCTCCGCTCGTAGCTATTTCTTCGCCGATCTCTGTCGTGGCGGCCACGTAGAGAATACATCCGCGATAGATCCTGCTGCATTCAAACTCGACAAAGTTGCCGGTGCCTATTGGCGCGGAGATGAGAAGAATCCGCAGCTTACGCGTATCTATGGTTTAGCGTTTGGAACGAAGGAAGAGCTTGATCAGTATGTCGCCATGATGGAGGAAGCGAAAAAACGGGATCACAAGCGACTTGGTCCGGAACTCGACCTCTTTGTCTTTTCGGATCTCGTGGGTCCCGGACTCCCCCTCTGGACTCCCAAAGGAACACTCTTAAGAAATATTCTCGATGACTTTGTCTGGCACCTTCGCGAGAAGGCCGGTTATTTGCGCGTTGAGATTCCGCACATCACGAAGAAAAATCTCTATGAGCGCTCCGGTCACTGGGAAAAATACAAGGATGATCTTTTCCGAATCACTACCCGGGAAGGGCACGAGTTCGCGATGAAACCGATGAATTGCCCGCACCACACTCAAATTTATGCTCGCCGCCTGTGGAGCTACCGGGATTTGCCACAGCGCTATGCGAATACGACCATGTGCTACCGTGATGAGCAGACCGGCGAACTTTCCGGACTCTCCCGCGTGCGCGCTTTCACCCAAGATGATGCCCATGTATTTTGCCGCACCTCTCAGGTGAAAGAAGAATTCAGCAAGGTGTGGGATATTATCCACGAATTTTATCGCGCATTCGGATTTGAAATGCGTGTCCGGCTCTCGCTCCATGATCCGAAGGAGCCCGAGAAATATCTCGGCGATAAAAAGCAGTGGGCGGCAGCGGAAAAAATATTGCGCGAGATTGCCAAAGAGAAGAAGGCGGATGCCTTTGATGGCATCGGCGAGGCGGCTTTCTACGGTCCGAAACTCGATTTCATGGCCAAGGATTCGATTGGCCGGGAGTGGCAAGTAGCGACCATCCAACTCGATATGAATCAGCCGGAACGATTTGATCTCACCTGCCAAAATGAAGCCGGTAAATCTGAACGGATTGTCATGATCCATGCCGCGATCATGGGCTCCATTGAACGCTTCCTTTCTATCGCCATTGAACACCTTGCCGGGGCATTTCCCCTTTGGCTTGCGCCAGTACAGGCAATCGTGCTGCCGGTCTCGGATAAATTTGATATGTATGCCGCGGAAGTCGTTAGAGAACTGCGCGACAATGGAATTCGCGCGGAAATATCTCTTGCTACCGAATCTCTGGGTAAGCGCATCCGCGAAGCAGAAATGCAAAAAATTCCTTACGTAGTAGTGGTAGGAGAAAAAGAGACATCCGCGGGCACGGTTGCCGTGCGCCATTATAAACTTGGTCAGCAAGGCACGCCGAAACTCGAATCCCTCCCAACGGCTGCTGTCTTCCGCAAAGTTCGAACG
>CAZEJX010000040.1:0-7795 GCA_964512715.1 uncultured Candidatus Saccharibacteria bacterium | reverse complement strand
CTGCCGCTTCACTGCTCGAGGTACCGCATAGCGCAATGGTCGAAGTATTGCGGACCTTCGAAGGTCTCGCGCATCGCCTGCACTTTGTGGGTGAAAAGGATGGCGTGCGCTGGTTTGATGATTCCATCTCTACTACTCCGGAATCAGCCATCGCGGCGCTCCAAGCGTTTCCTGATCCCAAAATTCTGATTCTCGGCGGCTCATCCAAAGGAGCTGATTTCAGTGAGCTCGGTGCATGTATTGCGGAAGATGCATCCGTAAAAGCGATTATCGGAATAGGGGAAGAATGGCCAAAAATCAAAGCGAGTATTGAGAATCGAGAATCAAAAATCGAGCGAGGCACGCTCAAAATACTTGAAGGCATGCAATCCATGAAAGAGGTGGTACACGCCGCAGCGGGAGTTGCTGAGCCGGGCGATGTAGTAATTCTCTCTCCGGCCTGCGCGAGTTTCGGTATGTTTAAAGATTATAAAGATAGAGGAGACCAATTCATGAGAGAGGTAGACAGTCTTGCCGAGTCATCTCCTAAGCTCTAGTATTAATTGCATGTTGGAGAAAACCCAGTCCTATTTCTTCTTCGGACTCTTAGCGCTGGTCATTCTGGTCGCCTTTGTTATCGCATTTCCGTATCTCCCGGCGCTGGTTTTTGCTTGCGCGCTCGCGGTGATTTTTCGTCCGCTCTACGAGCGGGTACTGAAAAGGGTTCGTGGCAAAGAGGCGCTGGCCGCCTGGCTTACGATCCTCATCGTCATAGCGATCGTGCTCGTGCCGCTTATGTCAGTGGGCTTCCAAGTATTTAACGAAGCACGCACGTTTTATGGTCACTTAGCTCAAAATGGCTTAGAGGGTTTTCGGGCCGGCGGGGCACTCCAAGAAGCCGTGGGGCGGGTAGCGCCATCGCTTTCGGATAACTCCAAAGAGCTGGGTCAGAAAATTTTGAGCTGGATGGTAGGTTCCGCGGGGCTTTTCTTCGGTCATGCCGTAACCGTGCTCCTCAATATTTTTATCTGCTTTATCGCGTTCTTCTATTTCCTTACCGATGGCAAAAGAATCAGGGACTGGCTCGTGATGTTCAGTCCCTTGCCGGAAAACTACGATAATATGATTTTGGATCGATTGAGCCGTACGGTGGCTTCAGTTATCCGCGGCACCTTGGTTATCGCATCTCTTCAGGGCATGTTGACCGGTATCGGTTTTTGGCTTTTCGGTATTCCAAATCCGGCGCTTTGGGGAAGCACTGCCGCTATTTCAGCGCTTATTCCCGGGGTAGGCACTTCGCTAGTTCTTATTCCCGCCGTCCTTTACGCATTCATTTTTGGTAATCCGCTCCACGCCCTGGGGCTTTTGGCGTGGTCCCTCATTGCCGTGGGTCTTATCGATAACTTCCTGGGTCCGCGACTGATTCACCGCGGGGCAAAGATTCATCCCTTCGCGATTTTTATTTCCGTAATGGGCGGTCTCGCCGTATTCGGACCTCTGGGCTTCGTAATTGGTCCTTTGGTTTTCAGTCTGCTCTTTACACTCTTCGATATCTACGGTTCGATTCACGAAATCGAGCGCAAGCAGGGAGAATAGTGATTGCGGTAAGCACTTTGAGATAAATTTAAAATAAAGATTTTTGAAGTTTGTCCACAATTTGACACAAACTGATTCCTCCCGAATGCTCTAAATATGAATACACATTTTTGGAGGATGGCGGGCTTGTTTGTGGCAGTGTTCGTGCTTATTGGTAGTGGATATTTTTTGTGGGAGTTTTATGCAAGTCCCGAAGCGCGCACTATCCGTGATCAATTAGAAAACTATGCCAAATATGAAAAAGGAATTCAGATCGGTGAGGCCGCTTTGCGTTCTGACACCTACGGCGGCAAGACTCCCGAAGAGACATTGCAGTTACTCATAAGCGCATTCGAAAAAGGAGATGTCGAGCTCGCCAGCAAGTACTTTATCTTGGATAAGCAAGAAGAAGCACTTCGAAATCTGAAAAGCAAAGATCCAGTCGAAGTAGTAAAAATCCTAAAACAATTTCAGCCATCGAGGAGAGACACGGGGAGTAAAGATTCCGTAGAATATATCGTTCCGGGTGAGCAGGGATTGCCTGAATATGCAATGCTCATATCCAGAAACAAATACACTAATATCTGGAAGATCGAGTCTTTATAGTTTCTCTACTTTTTCTTTAACGAAAATTGATTCCATCAATGTATGGTGGAGTCATGCTAAAAAAGATTCTCATCATCGCCGTCGAAATCCTACTCCTCTTGTCGCCTCGTTTCGCGGAAGCGTATAGCGTTTCTACTCATGCATATCTTACCAATGAAACCCTCAGTCTCTCCGCAAGGTCTTCTGGAAATCTCTTAAGCGAAGAAGACAAACTCTATATTGTAGATGGCGCGATTCATGAGGACGACATGCCTCGCTACTTAAATCATTTCTATGATCCGGTATATAAAAGAGGATTGACCGAAGATGGCGCCATTGACCCGCTCTATCACTTAGGTAGCTACGGCACATCCAAAGACTGGGCCGTAAATGGATCACGCCAGGCGGGGGTGGTGTACGCTGGTTTCAAGGTGCTTGCCTCGCTCTTCGCTCCTATAAGTGAAGGCAGCAACGCAACCGATACGGATTTTACTTGGCAGGCAGGCATCCGAGCCTATACTCGAGGAGATAGAGTAAAAGCGATGGCTGTATTGGGCCACATGTTACACCTCATCCAAGATCTAACGGTGCCGGAGCATGCGCGCAATGAATCCCATGCTTTCGGGTCGATTTATGAGGACTGGGCGTCTCAATATGATTTGTCGCACCCTGATAAGAATCTCCATGATAGCTTGAAGAGCAAACAGATAGTTCTGAAGAATAACCTTGGTGATTATTTTGATGAGGTCGCGATGTATACGAACAATAATTTCTATAGCCCAAAGACGATCGGAATTCAAAGCGGATATAGTCTGCCTCAGCCAAATACATATGAATTAATCCAGAATAGATTGTATGCTATCGGCAACGAAGGCAATTATTTATTGTTGAAGTCTGCTCATAGTGATTTAGCCATTGATTCCAAAAATGGTGTAACGCTAAAAGATGATAAAGTCCTCAATGATTATTGGAATCATCTCGCGCCGAAGGCGGTGGAATATGGAGCTGGCGTGATAGATCTTTTCCTTAAAGAAGGGGAGAAGGCGAAGCAAGATCCGAGTTTTGTAAAAGATGATCCTCAATCCTTTCTCGGAGAAATTAGCGATGCATTGGGAAACTTCTTCGGATACCAACCCAAAAACACAGCTATTCCTAAACCCAGTATCAATCTATTTGCAGAAATTCCACAATCTTCCCCGCAATCGCTTCCAGTTCCAGCGAGAACAATAAAACCCAATGTCGCTTCAAGCTCTGCGATTATTGCAAGCACATCTTCGAGTCCAAAAACTTTCGAGAATATCATCATTATCGCTACATCTTCTTCTCAAGCCACGACAACCACCCCACCACTTTTCTTTGTGGGCGGCGCACCGCCTGGTGCGCCGCAGGCAGCGCCAGCGAGTTTTTCAGAGAGTGACACCAGTGCGAGTTCAACCGTTACTTCTACGCCGACTTCCACACCCCCTTTGATTTCAAGTTTCAGTGCGAGTATTACGAGCTCCACCATTCACTTCAACTGGGAGATGAGCACAAGCTCACTCACCACCTCGACACTTAGAGATATGGCTGCGACGAGCACCGACCCCATGTATATAGGGAATAGCGCGTTCTACGACGCGAGTGCTACGCTCGATGGCGAAATACATACCTACGACCTGAGCGTTCTCCTGGACGATGGGATAGAATCAACTACCACATCAATACGAATGCCAACCCCGCCTCCACCGCCACCTTCACCGCTGAAACCTGGCATTAATAATCTTACGTGGAGCGTAGAGAGCGAGAGTGCGAGTGCAATTTTCTCCGCTATCGTGGTGAGTCCAATCGAAGGAAAGAAAATACTCATGGATATGAGCTTCCAGCCTATTGCTACGGATTTGGGCAGCGGCGGAAATTTTGGAAATGGTCCAGTAAATTCAGGAGACACTATAACGATCACAATTCCGATCGGGGAAAGCGGCACCTATCATTGGCATGCGCGCATGGCTTACGAAGATCCGGCTGTCGGCTGGCGCTCCATGGATTGGACTCCCATAGAAGAGGCGGAAATTACCCTTACTCCATCAGAACCGAAAGTTTCCGGAGGTTTTCCGGAGGGATTTGTACATGGCTATTGCACTGGAAACAAAAGTGCATTTTCTCCCACCGTAGATTTTGTACCGTCATCAGCAGAATTCTACGCAGCTTGCGTGAACGGAGGCTGTTATCCGCCGAACACCTTTCAAATTTACGATGCTTCCGGTGCGCTTCTTTTGGAAACCGATGGAGGCTCAAGTTCTTTCGGGTATCCTGAGCCTTCGCATATATGGCAGAAGTTCCCTCTAGGTGGCCCCACGCTCCAGGCAGGAATAACCTATTACGCCACGCCGAAGTCCTACAACGGTCAATGCATGATCGCAGGTTCATTCTATCTTCGGTAAGGTATAATCAAACTATTCCCAAAGGTCGCCAATAGGAGGTCTTTTATCCCACTATGGCCGACGCGGCACCTTTACTCTTAGTGCTCGTAGGCATCCTAGTTCTCGCGATAGCCGGGCTCATCGCGTGGATTTATATACTCAAAAATAAGATTGCGGAGATCCGGCACACCGTACTGAAACTTGAAGGTGATCCCAAAGAAAAAATGCGGGAGAAAGAAGATCACCTAGGCATGTAGGCGACTTTGATCGAAAAGCCCGCGCTTTCGGCGCGGGCTGACTGGGTTTAGGCTTGGGTCAAAGTTTATTTGACCAATACGACGGTCGCCGTGCGGCGATTGCCGTCAAACTTCGTTTTGGTTTTCGTGCTAAAAGCGATTACGCCATCTTTCATGGCATAGAGTGTATCGTCACCAGCACGACGAACATTCTTGCCAGGAAGGTAGCGAGTACCCCGCTGGCGAAGGATGATCTGGCCTGCCATGACTGGCTGGCCGTCTTGAATCTTCACGCCAAGGCGCTTCGCTATGGAATCTCTGCCGTTTTTTGTAGAGCCGAGGGCTTTTGTATGTGCCATAAATCAGTGATACAGATTGAATATTGAACCTGCTTATTGTAAGCGATTATGCCCTTAAAGTCAATAATATCCTGAATTATCCAATTTACGCTTTGCCTTTTAGGATTTACGCTTAGAACTATGAATAAAAAAGATCTTTGGCTTGCGGTTGTGATTGGAGCGGCAGTAGGGCTTTTGGCGCAGCCCATGCTCTCGACGCTCGGCAGCACGCTGGCCCGGTTAGGGGTAGGGAACGGGATGGGGGCACGGTTAGGGTTTTTCGTGTTCTTTCTGATCCTTGCACCGGTAGCGCTTTGGGTTGCGTACCTCTTGAGTAAGGTTTGGGGAGTACTCTATCAATTCGCCAAATTCGCGGCCGTTGGCACCTTGAACAGCTTTATTTATTTTGGCGTTTTGAATCTTTTGATCGCGATGACCGGCATCGCCAAAGGCACTTCGTACTCGCTCTTCGTGCTCTTAGGGTTTCTCTTTTCCACGACCAATAGCTTCTTCTGGAACAAATTTTGGACCTTTCACTCCGGCGACAAGGCAAGCATCGGTCAGGCCGCTTCGTTCTATCTTATTGCAGCAGGCGGAGCGCTCTTAAATACCGGCGCCGCGTCGTTTGTAGTAAATTACATTGCTCACCCTGGAGTTACCGATAATCTTTGGGCGAATCTCGGCGCTTTAATTGGCATCGGCGTTTCGTTTCTCTGGAATTTCTTGGGGTATAAATATTTCGTATTTAAGCGAGCTTAGGCTGGGTAAGTATATCCATCGCTTTTGGGAAGATGCAGTTTGACAGGAACGCGAGCCCATACTAGCCTGGGTGCAGTTTATTGAGTGAGAGGATAAGCATGCGATCAATCACGGAAGAGGATCTGCCCGCCTGGTATGAGCTCGGTTGGGACGCTGCGGCATGTGCTCTCGTGCTTCACGTGCACGAGGATTTTGTAAAAGAAAAAATCCAGGAAATAGGGGATTTGAAGAAAGCCCCGATCGTCGAAGATCTCATGAGCCGCTTTGCTTTTTCGGGTTGCAATTTCGATTGGGAAACCGGTTTTGGATTCAATAATGCCTCGATCCGCAGGGAAGACGTAAACGGATTCCGTACATTCTCTTTTGCCTTGCCGGTCATCAAGGCGAGTAATCGTGTCGCTTCCATACCAAGTCTCCTGCCTGCGGAAGCAATTTCCGCCTCGCTTATGGTTTTCTCTTTGCTTTCGCGCTATTACGAATCGCGTACCTCCGCGAGCCGCTCTCAGCTTCTCGTTTTCCAGAGCATCGCGAGTACGCAAACGTGTTATGGGCATGCCATGGACGGTGAGTATAGCCGAAAGCTTGTAGCATGGATCAGAAATCTGCCGGATGAATCCTTGGAAGACATTACAGGGGTAATGCGGCAAGCTTACGACAGAATGCTTCCCGTATATAAAAAGATTTTTCAATGGGAGTATCGAGTTTTTCACGATGACTCCGGCCGACTTATCCTCGACTGCCCGGGGAATGCCTGTGGTATCGGGCCCGACGAGATGTCCTATGAGGATCACGAGGAAGAAGGATACGGTTGGAACTGCCACAACCTTGATACCGTGATCCAGCAGTTAACCTTGCTCGCCGGATTGGCTGCTCTCCACGACAGGGCGCGCAAAGAAGCAGTGTAAAATCTTAGCCGGCAAGTCAGACCTGTTCACCGACAGGCAGGCTTGCCGGCTTTTTCGTGGTATACTATGAAGGCTTTATGAAGAAATTAGCACGATATTTTAAAAACAAGTGGGTGATTGCGGCGCTCGTAATACTTTTCCTCAGCGCTATCATTTGGGCACGCGCGGCCAAGAAACCCGAAGTCCAATTAGTCAAAGCCACACGAGGCACCATTATAAGCGAGGTTTCCGTGACCGGTTCGATAGAGCCTGCGGAAGACATCTCCCTTTCATTTGAAAAAAGCGGCAAGGTAAGCCGGGTCTATCACGATGTCGGCGATCGGGTGGGACAGGGCGAACTTATCGCTACGCTTGCCTCAGCCGATATCTCAGCTCAGCTTGCTTCCGCGAAAGCTTCTCTCGCGGCAGCTCAAGCAAAATTTGATGAATTAAATAAAGGAACGCGCCCGGAGGAGCTTGCGATTAAACAAACCTCACTCGATCAGGCGAAACTCAGCCTGCAAAACGATTACGTGGGAGTTTTGAGTACACTTCAAAACGCTTATATCAACGCGGATGACGCAGTCCGTAAGCAAACCGACGCCTTCTTTATAAACGATGATCAATTGAATCCAACACTCACATTCTCTACGTATAATTATCAAGCTCAGAATGACGCGGAAAACGGTAGAGGAGCGATGACGCGCATGCTTGCCGCGTGGAGTACCGAACTCAATAGATTGAGTACTCAAAGCGCGCCTCAGGATTTCGACGCGGCACTCTCGAACGCCACAACTCATGTGGCAGACGTACAACGCTTCCTAGAAAATGTGCAGAGCGCGTTTCTTGGCGCCCAAGGCCTCACGTCAGGAACCGTAACTGCGTATCAGACTAGTCTTACTACAGCACGCACGGAAACGACGACTTCCCAAACCCCGATTACTTCCGCGCGCCAACTTCTCGCTACTCAGAAGCCCGCCGTGCGCCAGGCAAAGAAAGATCGCGCGCTCGCCAAGGCGGGTTCAACGCCGGAAGAAATA
>CAZEJX010000039.1:0-8049 GCA_964512715.1 uncultured Candidatus Saccharibacteria bacterium | reverse complement strand
AAATCGTTGCAAACACGGGAAATGGCACCAGTCCGGCGCCTACTAAGGCACCCAAAGCGGCGGTCGTCCAGACCACGGCTGCGGTCGTAAGCCCATGGAGCCGCTCGCGGGTATGATCTCGTTCCAAAAAGATAATGCCGCCACCGATGAAGCCAATACCGAGGACAATGTTTGCGAGAAGGTTCATGGCGCCATTCGCTCCTGCGCCAGCTTCCGAGAGACCGGCACCGATCATGAGGAAGGGCAGATCAATGCCCAGCATGGCGAACATTGCCGCGCCGGCCGAGACGAGCATCGAAGTGCGGATACCTGCTTCCTTACCGATGAGTTCGCGTTCCCATCCCATCACTGCTCCCAACACGATCGCGACCGTAAGCCGCATGATCATTTGTGAAAGAGATAACATATAGGTATAGTATAGCATATCAACTCTG
Source organism: uncultured Candidatus Saccharibacteria bacterium (assembly GCA_964512715.1). Lineage (GTDB taxonomy): Bacteria > Patescibacteriota > Minisyncoccia > UBA6257 > 2-01-FULL-56-20 > JANWIW01. The sequence continues at coordinate 7,615 of CAZEJX010000039.1, read as the reverse complement.
TCATCCTGAGCGGAGCGTAGCGAAGTCGAAGGATCTCATAATAAAGAAGAGACAGAGATCCCTCGAATAAACTCGGGATGACACAGCTATTGTTTATGCGTACCCCTATTTCTGAAATCAAAAATCATATCGGTGAAGAAGTTGAGTTTGCGGGTTGGGTGCACGCCCGCCGCGATCACGGCAAGTTAGTCTTTATTGATTTACGCGACCGGTCCGGATTAGCGCAGGTTGTTTTTTTACCCGGTCTCGACGCGGCTAAGGATTTGCGTTTGGAATACGTCATCACAATGACCGGTTTAGTTAAAGAGCGACCGGCGAATATGGTGAATGCAAATGAACCGAATGGTGCCTATGAAATCGAAGCTAAGTCGCTTCAGATTCTGAACGCATCCCAGCCCTTGCCCATTCCGGTAGATACGGATGGCACGGAGATTAACGAAGACGTGCGCATGAAGTACCGCTACTTGGATTTGCGCCGTGAGCGGTTGAAGAAAAATCTCGAGCTTCGCCATCGGCTCATAAAATCCATCCGTGATTTCTTGGATGAGCGCGGGTTCTACGAAGTGGAGACGCCGATTCTTACGAAGTCCACTCCGGAAGGCGCACGCGATTACTTAGTGCCTTCGCGCATTGAACCGGGCAAGTTTTACGCGCTGCCGCAATCACCGCAGCAGTACAAACAGCTCCTTATGGCTGCGGGAGTGGAGAAATATTTCCAGATCGCGCGCTGTTTCCGTGATGAGGATACGCGTGGAGATCGTCAGCCTGAATTTACCCAGCTCGATTTAGAAATGAGCTTTGTGGAGCGCGAGGATGTGATGGCTCTGAATGAAGAGCTTTTGATTGCGCTCGTGAAAGCCCTGGCGCCGCAAAAGCGGATTCAGGAAATTCCTTTCCCGCGCATTTCCTATAAAGAAGCTATGGAGAAATATGGCACGGATCGGCCGGATATGCGCACGGACAAGGATGATCCGAATCTTTTGGCATTTTGCTGGGTGATAGATTTCCCATTCTTCGAGAAGACCGATGCTGGAGGATGGACGTTTACGCATAATCCTTTTTCGGCAGCGAAGCCGGAATATCGAGATGATCTTTTGGCAGGTAAAGATGTTCCAGAGATTCTTACGACTCAGTACGACGTCGTATTAAACGGTTGGGAAATCGGCGGCGGCAGCATTCGTAACCATGAACCCGAGGCTTTGAAAGCGGTCTTCAAGATCATGGGCTTTGAGGACGAGCGCATAGAGAAGAACTTTGGGCACATGCTTGAGGCATTTTCCTACGGCACGCCACCGCACGGCGGCATTGCATGGGGTTTGGATCGGCTCGTTATGATTTTGCGAAACGAACCGAATATCCGTGAGGTGATTCCGTTTCCGAAATCCGGCGACGGCCACGATTTCATGATGAATTCGCCGGCGGACGTGGATCCGAAGCAGCTTAAGGAGCTCGGAATCGAAGTAATTGATAAGCCGCAGTAGTGTTTATTTGCGGGAGTTACCAGAATACGCTATAATTTTTGCCGTTATGGATCTCAATAATTTCCCGGTATTTAAAACAAAAGTAGATAATTCTCCTCACTTCAATCTGAATGACCGTGATGAACGGCGGAAATATTTTGACCTCAAGGCAGGGGAGGAAATCGTGAAACTCAAAAAGTATTTAGATGAAGGTAAAACATTCGTCGCATTTCTTTTGGGAAAAAAGAATTCCGGAAAAGGTACTTACTCCAAGCTTTTCATGGAAGCGCTGGGAAGCGACAAAATAAGTCACATCTCAGTAGGCGACTTGGTACGTGATGCTCATGCTCTCGTTGAAACAGAAGAGGGACAGAGAAACCTCGTTGCATTTCTCAAGGATAATTACCGTGGTTTCCACTCTCCCGAAAAAGCGGTTGATTTGATTCTTGGAAGAGATCAATCATCTCTCATCTCTTCTGAGCTCATTCTTGCGCTTATCAAATATGAGATCTCTAAGAACCCTAGACAGGCTATTTTCATTGATGGTTTCCCCCGAGCGATGGATCAGATGCCATATACTATGGTTCTCAAGGAAATAGTTGGATATCGGAATGATCCTGACTTTTTAGTATTTATCAGTCTTCCGAACACTATTATTGATGAACGCATCAAGTCACGCGTAGTGTGTCCGATATGTAAAACTCCCCGGGGGCTAAAGCTTTTAGCGACAAAAGAGGCAGGATATGACGAAGCTGCGGGAGAATTTTATTTAAAGTGCGATAATCCATCGTGCAATGGAGAGCGCATGGTTAAAAAAGAAGGTGATGAGCAAGGAATCGAGCCTATTCGCGCCAGGCTTGAGATGGATGAGAAGATTATGACCCAGCTTTTGGATTTGCACGGTATTCCGAAAATTTATCTCAGGAATGCTGTTCCGACAGATATGGCCTCTGAAAATCTGGATAATTATGAGATTACCCCTGGGTATGATTATGAGCGCATGCCAGATGGGACAGTAAAGATTGTTGAAAGCTCCTGGACTGTGAAAGATGATACCGGAAGGGAAGTATATAGTCTTCTTCCTGCTGCTGTAGTTATTTCTCTGATCAAGCAAATGGTAGATGTTTTAGGTCTTTAAGCTGCCTATACCAAATTTACACTCAATAGATAGGGTGATAGAGTAGTGCCAGTTCCTGAAAGGAGGATCCGTGAAAATTATTCACCACGGGCGCGCGATTGAGGTGCATGTCGGACAGGAGTTTTCCTGCGGCAAGTGCCATTGTCAGTTTGCCCTGGAAGAAAAGGACAAAGAGCATCTGCCGGGTAAAGATGATGAGATGGGCAGAATGCTTCGCTGTCCGGAATGCAAGTTTCTTGTCGCTACTGTCCGATTCGGACCTCGAAAGTCGCATACGGCCCGGTAGCAGTTTGGCGCTCTCTTCAGGGAGCGCCATTTTATTTCGATCCAAAATAGGCTAGTATAGGGAAGTTATGTCAAAGAAGATTGAGCCCACAATTTTGAAAGGCACGCGTGACTTTACGCCGCTTGAAATGGCGAAGCGCACTTTTGTGATGCGCAAAATTCGCTCGGTTTTTGAACGGTTTGGCTATGTCGAAATTGAAACCCCGATTCTTTCCCCGGCGGAAACTATTCTCGGCAAATATGGCGAAGAGGGCGACCGGCTCACATATCATTTTAAAGACAACGGCGAGCGAGACGTAGCTTTGCCGTACGATCTTACCGTGCCGTTTGCGCGTTACGTCGCAGCGAATTGGGCGGAACTACCGATGCCCTTTAAGCGCTATCAGATTCAACGGGTATGGCGCGCGGAAAAGCCTCAGAAGGGGAGATTGCGCGAATTCTATCAGTGCGACATTGATGTGATTGGCACGAAATCGCTTCTCGTTGAAGCAGAGGTCGCGAAGGTAATTACCGAGGTATTTGCTACGCTTGGTATTTCAAACTTTACTATCAAGATTAATTCCCGTCGTCTCATGAATGCGGTTTTGGAAAAATTTGGAGTAGGTGATAATCGTCTTGAGGTGATTCGCGCTATTGACAAGCTTGATAAGGTTGGCCCCAAAGAGGTTGCAGGCGAGCTCGAGGGTCTCGGCGTAGCGGAACCTGAGAAACTCATGATACTTCTCGAGCCTTCTTTGAATATCCAAAAGACCCTCGCGAAATTTGCCGCGTTTGATACCGAAGAGATAGAAGATTTCATTCGTTACGCTTTGGATATGGGTATCGATGAAAAATATCTCCAGTTTGATCCATCGCTCGCGCGAGGATTGGACTATTACACCGGACTCATTTTTGAAGTGGTTTCTGCGGACGCTGATTTCGGTACGATTTGCGCTGGCGGACGCTACGACAACTTAACGGGTATGTTTGAAATCAACGCGCCTGCGAGCGCCGCGAGCGAAGTTTCCGGTATGGGTGTGGCATTCGGTTTTGAACGCATCATGATTTTGCTTGAAGAGCAGGGACTTCTGAATGATGTAAAACTTGCAAGCGATGTGCTGGTTACCGTATTCGATGAATCGAGCTTGGAGGACGCGCTTTCGATGTATGCTGAGCTCGTAGCTTCTGGAGTGAATGCGGAAATCTACTTTGAGCCCGTGAAGCTCGATAAGCAATTGAAGTATGCCGACAAAAAAGGCATTCGTTTCGCCGTTATTCGCGGGCCTGAAGAGGCTGAGCGGGGAGAGGTGATTGTGAAAAACCTTGCATCCAGCAAACAGGAGACACTTGCCCGGGAAGGTTTGGCAGACGCGCTTGCTACGATGCTCTATAAAGCGTTTTAGTATCTCGGAGGACAGCTTGACTTTATTTGAGATATGGATTAATATTAGCTTTGGAAATCCGGCCTCGCGCCGTATTTTTTATCGAAAGTGAGGGAGCGCAATTTGAAAATTCAGTTGGAAAACAAAGTTCAGTCCCGGGACCAGATGTCCCACTTGATGAGCCGACTCATTGTAAAGGATCGCTCATTGGGTCGGGCCGCCAAGCTTGGAGGAAAATTTCTCAATGCTTTGCGCCGCCCTGGAGTAGTGGAGATGCATGTACTGATGCATATTGAAGATGCAGACCAGATCGAGCATCCAGAGCTCTTGCGGGGGATTCAGAAATCCCGCGCACGGGTGATGGAGAGAATCGACACGGATGGGTTTTGCGTCGTATCCGTCGCACGTCCACCGCTCCGGCAAGCCCTTACGCCATAGTTTCCGGGAAAAAATCGGCCGCCACGCTTAGCCTGCCTACCGCAGGCAGGCGTGGCGGCTTTTTCTATTCAGGCTTGTATTCGCGGAAGGCTTTTACGATCGGTTCCATGTTGCCATCGAGAATTTTCTCGATGTTATGCCATTTTTTCCCAATGCGATGATCAGTAATGCGGTCTTCCGGAAAATTGTAGGTGCGGATTTTTTCGGAGCGGTCGCCGGAACCGATGAGATCCCGCCGGGTAGCGCCGGATTCCTTAGCTACGCGTTCTTGCTCCATCTCATAGAGCTTGGAGGCGAGGATCTGCATCGCTTTTTCACGGTTCGCGTGCTGATTCCGTTCCGAGCGGGAAGAAATGACGATGCCGGTAGGTTTGTGAGTGAGGCGTACCGCGGATTCGATTTTGTTTACATTCTGTCCGCCCGGTCCGCCACCGCGGGAAAACGTTACTTCAATATCGCTTTGATTGATTTGTACTTCTTTGGTTTCGATAAGCGGCATTATTGCCACGGTAGCTGTAGAAGTGTGGACACGGCCCTGGCGCTCGGTTTTCGGTACCCGCTGAACGCGGTGCACGCCGGACTCTTGTTTTAATTCATCATACGGATTTACGGTGTCGTCCCAGCTCGTGATTTCTCCGACGAAGGTTTTGTATCCGCCCAAATCGTTTTCCGAGGAATCTACCGTTGCGAATGTCCAGCCGCGCGTACCAGCATATTTCTGATACATGCGCGCCAAATCCGCGGCGAAAATAGCGGCTTCATCACCACCTACGCCAGCTCGAATTTCCAAGATTGTCTTTTTCATGTTTTCTGTCATTCCAGACTTGATCCGGAATCCAGTTCCGTAATTCTACTTATAATTTGCTATACTGACAATGTGGAAATATTCTGGATTTTTCTGATTATAGCCTTCTGTGCATTCTTAGTTATAGGAGTTGTTTGGTTTAGGGTTTTCTTTTTTATGAACTAATTAAGAGAATGACTAAGAGGAGGGATTTAAATCAGCCTGGAGGAGACTGGGCGCTTGCAACTGTAATATTTGGTTTATGGGCGGTTCTTTTCTGTTGGCTCGAGGTAAGATCAAAACCTATAAAATCTTAGGTTTGATTCATAGCTTAACATATGTTAAGCTATGAATGTGAAGGAAAAACAGTATTATTCGACTACAGAGGCGGCCAAGATATTAAAAATTAGCCGGATAGCCGTTTTTCAGAAGATAGAAAAAGGGCAAATTAGAGCCGAAAAGATAGGCAGAAATTACATTATACCCAAAGAAGAGATTCTAAAATCTCTTGGAGAAGTTCTAGGAGATGAGACTAAGAGCCGTATCGATGATGCAGTTAATAAGGCGTTTAAAGAATACGGAGAGGTATTTAGACGCCTTGGCGAGGAATGAAAATAAAGAGTTTGAATATAAAAGAAGTTGAATACACCGCCTTTCAAGCGGCTAAAAAGTTTATGACTTGGAACGAACCAATTCCTGATTTCGGAACCCGCTTTCCTAATGTATTGGAAAGTTGTTTGCACACTCCTTTTCAGACATTTGGTAGAAAACCCCTCTACCGTCGATTGAGTGGAAAGGCTGCTATCTTATTCTATCTAATGATTAAGAACCATCCTTTTGAGAATGGGAATAAAAGAATGGCAGTAATGACTTTATTGTTACTTTTGATTAAGAATCACAAATGGATATCAATATCTGACGAAGCTTTGTATTCAATTGCCGTTAATGTAGCCAAAAGCAAGCCATCTTATAGAGAAAAAATAATTAGTGAGATAGAATTATTAATTTCTCAAAATTTAATTAAAGCCTAAACAAAAAACCGCCCAGTTGGGCGGTTTTTTGCAGAAGCTCCTTCGCAAGGCTCAGGATGACAGAAGGAGGGTTATTTTTCTTTCTTGGCGCGAACCTTTTTGGTCTTCGGTTCGGCTTTCTTCGCAGAGCGGGTCTTGAAGCGTTCCACGCGGCCGGCCACGTCTACCAGTTTCTTCTCACCGGTATAGAACGGGTGGCACTTGGCGCAGATTTCCACTTGGATTTCCGGCTTGGTTGAACCAACGTGAAAGCTATTGCCGCAGGCACAAGTTACCTTGGCGTCGGGATAATACGTAGGATGGAAATCGGTTTTCATAACGGAGAATATTCTACACTAGAATATCTAAAATTGCAAGACGAGAGACCTCACAACGTTTATCCCGAGTATGCCCGAAATGACAAGAAGGGATTTATCTTTGGTGCGGCCCGTCTTTGCGAAAATTTAGGCGTTTATAAGGTTGCGGTGAACCGAGCGAAGACCAATAGCGCCATTGTTCCTCGCGAGTGCGGATAATGATGGCGGTTTCGGGCATACCGTTACTATACACGTTTTGACCGGAGCTTTTGAAGCAGGTATCCTATTTCGCAGTTCATTAGTGCGTATTGAAGGAGGGAAGGGTGAAAAAGATCGTGTTGGGATTAGTTCTCATGTTCCTGGCGTTGGGTGACGAGGTCTACCGCCCCGAGCACATCAAGAGCCTGCGCGAGCAGGCCAGCGACGGACGCATTCCCGTGACGGGCCAGGGCTACAAGGGGCCGTTCACGGGCGCCGGCTACGACGGCATCTGGACGGACATGAGCGAGATCGTGCGTCCGACGCGGGACGGCATTCACGGCCGCGAGTCCATCTCGACCAGCGTCGAGCTGGGCCGCAAGCTGCCCGATCTGACTGGCCTGGAGCTGACCAGCGAGGGGCACCTGCTGTCGCCGATTCCCACGACCCGAGAAGTGCCGCTGCCCATCGTCTTCGGTCTGCTGCCGTTCGGGCCGCGCACCCTGCCCGTCAGCCAGTCGCTGGCGCTGGCGGCGCTGCACCTGCAGACCTTCACCACGCTCGGGCCGGACGACCTGCAGCAGCCGCTACGGCAGTACCTGAACCACTTCATCTTCCGGATGC
>CAZEJX010000038.1:0-8113 GCA_964512715.1 uncultured Candidatus Saccharibacteria bacterium | reverse complement strand
ATATTGGAATTATCTTTTTGCAGGCACGTTGGGTACCAATGCCTTTTTGCTCATTCTCCAGTTCTTCCTTATTCTCGCCTGGCGTAATGCCGGCTGGATCGGATTAGATCGCTGGCTTTTGTCGTGGCTTGGCGTACCCTGGCAGCGTGGCAAAGCATTCGAGAAGTAGTAAGACAAGCGCTCATCGCTTAGCTTGCCGCAGCCGAGCTTATCCGCTAGTATCCAGTGAGCATTTTTAAGTATACGGAGGCCCGCTGTGCTCGAATCCTATATCGGCATTACTGATTTCACGAGTTTCGCTGAGGTCGAGCGGATGCTCGCTCTCTTTAACGCGCATCGTAAACCGGGGTCTACGCGTTTGCTCCATGTCGGCGTCATGATGAGTTATAAGACGTTGAATGGTCTGGAGACCAAATGGGCAAAAGCTTTTCCGCCGAAAGGCACCATCGCGAGCATCTTCGCTTCTTCGGAGGTCATGAATTGTTTGCATTACGCCAATTATGATTTCAACCCGAACCTGCGGCATAGTCTCGCGGAAGCAATCGGTTGGGGCGGGAGCGGCATCACTGCATTGCAGCTCGATATGATCTGGCCTGATCCGGAAGAGATCCGGCGAGGCATCGCACTCGCGAAGAAAGAAGTCGAAATCATCCTTCAGGTCGGTAAGAATTCCATGGAAGAGTGTTTTTACGATCCGTGCATGGTAGCCAAGCGGTTGGAAGCCTATCGCGGTATCATCCACCGAGTTCTTCTCGATAGGAGCATGGGGAGGGGACTCAGCATGGATGCGCCCGGTTTCATTCCATTCGCCGAGGCTATCGAGCGGAGGTTGCCGGAGCTCGGCATCGGCGCGGCAGGCGGTTTGGGTCCTGGCGGTGTTTGTCTTGTCGGGCCGCTCAAAGACCGTTTTCCGAATTTGAGCATCGATGCGCAAAGCAAACTGCGCCGGAGCGGCAATGCTCTCGATCCCATTGATTGGGACTTGGCCGAAGCGTATCTCAGAGAAGCTTTAGAGCTATTCGAGGGGTGAGCAATTCACCCCTCTTTTGTCTATAAAGGGGTCTTGACAGAGCGTATTGACATATTCATACATAAGTATTATAATATAGGCAGACTTGCAGTTGCACTCATTACTAACTCATGAATGCAGTCTGCGGGCTGCACCTTGAAAGAAAGAGGTCAAAGATGATCATTGTGACGCAGTACCGTGAGCGCGATGGTGAACGCCATGCTCAGACAACGCTCGGATTCAGCGATCCTCTGAAGGCCATCGGACACATGGCGAAGGTTGAACTCGCCTTTGGTGCTCGGGTCGTGAGTGTGAACGACAACCGGATCGAGCTCGAGACCTCCATGATGGACTTCGTCGACACATCGAGTTTTGAAGGCCCGCCAGAGGAACTTCGACCGCTTCTGGATCTCATCCACTACTATCTTCTGGCCGACAAAGATCATCACGAAGCTGTTTTTGGTCATGCAGTCAAAACCATCTCCGAAACAAAGGAAGAAGGAGCGAAGACTCCGCTTTTCCTCTCGCTCATGGGGCCGATGCTCGTCGGCATCAATCGCCTCAAAGTGGCAGTCATGCTCGCTGCGGGAGTGACGGATGAGGATGACATCGAGGCGGGTATGGATGCCCGAATCGAGGACCTCACGGCCGCAGCCGGGCTTCAGGCGGAAGGCGCATGTTCATTCCGCGAAGCACTGCACCCCAATTGAGCCCCATACGAGCCCCGCTCGCGTGGGGCTCGTTTATTTTTTAAAGATACCTAATGACTTTTCATGGAGTCTCTTCCGAAGGCCTTGAAGCGTTGAAGCAGATTGTCAGCGAAGAGGCAACCTTCCTGCAGGATGAGACTTTTATCCTGCATGCCGATGCAGCGCCATAATAGAAAAGAGGAGCGTCACAGCTCCTCTTTTGTTTTGTGCATGATTTGACGACATCTTTCTATTATTGTAGGGTGTCTCCGGACAGTACTACTGTCGTTCATTAACAATTCTTCCATCGGAGAGAGCCCGAGAGGCACTCCGAGCTTCCTCGAATGAGGAGGTTGAAGGCCTAGTGCCGGAAAGGAAATTCCCATGTTGTTCCAGTTGAAGGGAGATATCCAGAAACATCGACCGCTCAATGATGATCTTGGTCAGAGCCAATGCCTCAGAGGTTTTTGCGACTCGACCAACAACTACCCCGAGCGTGTCAAAAAACTCTTTAACGAAGTACGTTTCTGTTTCGAAAAGTTTGAGAAGCTATATGACGAAGGTGCTCGTGGTGGTAAGGAGTTCGATGATTGGCAGGCCAAAGCGACTGCTGCTCTGGGGTGGCTCATGCGTGCGATTGCGGACGACCAGTTCGCTCGTGACTACACAAAGAAAGCCTACCTCGTCGCAACAAATCGTCAGCAGTTCGAAACGACCGTGAAGCTCCTCCATGAAGTGCCGTTTGGCATGACTCAGCCGATTGAATTCCTGACATTATGTCTTTGGCTAGGCTGGGTGGATGAGAAGGATTACGACGAAGCGGCCAGGATGTTTGGCGTGATCATGGATATCAAAGAAGCCAAGCGTAGATCTCATATCTACTACGAAGAGCTCGCCGCTGCTCTGCCAAAGGCTCTGAAGTTCCTGAACGACAGTACGGATATGAATAAGGTTGAGTGCGCCTACTGTGCTTATGTTACAAAGTGCGGCGAAGGCACCGGCGGCGATAACGCTCTGATCATCAACTATTTGAGAGGGGCATGGGTCCGTATGACGGATCCTGTCGTCCTTATGGCACAGATGAGAGCTTTGCCCCTTCTTCGCAATGGCTCATCCGCGGCGTATGCTTACATTGGAGAACATGTCTCCGAGGGTCTTGTCGCGCTCGATGCGGAATGCAAGTCACTCATTGCTCGCTTGGGGTCCGGTGGCGAGGCGCATGTAGTGAGATACTCGGGAGATTTGAGACTTGCATCCATCTCTGTAGTACGGCGCTACGCCCTTTACAAGACCCACCTGGATAATCTGGGCCAGCTTCGTGATTCTTTGTTGGAGGATGCCAAGAAGGAGGTACGGCGTTGGCGGGAAAAAGCGCAGACAGACATCGCCATCCACATCGACTTCGACATCCTAAACTATGGGACAAAGGTGTCTTCGTTCATGATTGACGCCTAATCGCAGTAATAACGGCAGAGTTCAGATTATTCTGGGCTCTGCCGATTTTTATTATAAAAAGGCGGCTCCTTATGGGAGCCGCTTTACATTAGGCCATCGTGTTTCCACCACTTCAACTCGCGGAGGTTCTCGTAGGATGCGTGTAAATCGATATTCGAATTCATCTTCGTAGAGTCTGAGAATCTGTCCCGCGACCCATTTTGGGTCGAGCATGGTACTCATGTCGCGTGGACTTTTTTCCCAGTATCGAGTTGCCATTCCTGCGGGTCCCACGACGAGTACTTTGCCGACACGCGGATCAAGGGACAAGGAATTTGCGAACATGGCGAGGCCAGCTTTTACTGCGGTATATATTGGCTCGAGAAGTCGCGGTGTCCACTGCGACGTTGAGGTGATCGCAATGAAACCCTTCAGAGCATCTTGTCTGTCAATAAACTGCTGCACCAGGAAAACAGGAGCAAGGAGACCGACATCGTTCATTGCCAAAATGTCCTCGTCGGTCAGCTCATCTATTCTCCCTTCCTGATAAAACCCCGCGGCATAGATAAGAAGATCGATATCTGGAATTTGGGGAACAAATTCATTGAGCTTATCGTCAAGGAAGCCTTCATCCAATTCGAGCCTGAAGAACTTGATGTTTTCTTCCTTTGGATCGCATCTGCCTGTTACAAAAACCTCATGATTTCTCTGAAGTAGGCGAGCAAGTTCCAAACCGAGCCCGGAGCTTCCACCCACAATTAATGCCGTAGGTTTCTCCATGTACTCTCCTCAATTTCAAGTCCAATAGCTACTCACAATCTAGAGGGGATTTGCGTCTTTGTAAAGCTCAGTATTATATAGCTATCTGCCCATTTTCCTTAGGTTTTGTCCAGGCACGGATTGCGCGAATAATAAGAATAGGATAGTAGATCAAAAGTCCAATGATAAAAAAGAATAGTAAGATTCCGCCTATTAAACCTGCGAGTTCATAATTTCCATATTTAAGAAATAGGAAAGAGATTACCACAGTTACGAGGGGTGCTAGAAATAAGACAAGCCACCGGTTCCGACCAGAAAGAGAGTTTGCTAAGGCAATAATGACTACGACTCCCCACAAAGGAGTGAAGAGCCCAATTAACTGAACGATTCCGACTATTTGATATGCCAGGTTCATTAGGAAAGCATAGCTCAGAGATGGCATTATGTTAATCATTGTAGATATTTCCCATTAAATATTTTAGTATGCAAGCAGTAATTTGAAGCACTACGGGAGGCATGATGACCGCACCGCAACTAAAGCATGCTGGCATAGATCTTGAGAGCATTTTTGCCCAAATCAAAAATCGACTGGCGCAACCGGCGGGTCTTAGGAATTATCAGAATGATATCCTTGTCCCCGAAATCGAAGAAAAAACGCTCGATGAAAATGGTTTGAACGAGCTTGTGCTGAGGATCGCCGAGAAAGACTTCTTCGAGCCGACCTTCTTGATTCGAAGCAATAAAGCCGAGCTCTTAGAGATCGGATATATTCATCGTGAAACAAGCATATTTCATCATAGGGCCTGGACAGGTACATTTTCTTTTGAGGACCAGTTAGGACGAGCCAGGCAAGAATTTGTCAACGTGAAACTGCGCCTCGATGCCTTAAGGGCCAGCCTTATGGAAGCCGACTGCGTTGTCAATTTGCAAGTCCGTAACCGGACGAATAACGAAGTGGACGGTATTGGAGATTCAGTCTTTAAACTTTGCCTGTTTTTCTTTCAGAGATAAATTAATGAACGACGCCATCCGGCGTCGTTTTCGTTTTCGAAACAGGATACCATTTTCGGTCAAGTTATAAAGTAATTACCCTTCGCATACTTTTCGCGCGAAGGGTAATTGATCAGCTTTTCCGTCCTGATGGGAAAATTTCGTCCAGTAGGGCGATAGCCTCGATGTCCAGATCAGTGTTCGGGGTGGGTGTCTCTGGAGAGAGTTCTCTTCTGGGATCGAACGAGATATCACCGTAACCTTGTGGTGGCGATTGTGGAATCATTGTTCCCCACGACGGCAGCAATGGAGGGTGCAAGGACTTTTTTGGTTTTGTCATACATTCTCTCATGCGAGACGGAAAGTTGCGCGGATGACCGATGCTGGCGGCAGAGCTTTGCACGCCTCGTACTCTTCTTCGGTAAGTTCGAGAGAAATCTGATAGAAGGGACAGGGCAGAGGGCTTGGATCAATGCCGTCGCCGCCACCGAAGGACGACAGCTGCAACGCTCGCGAAACCTCGCTGTGCTTCGACGGCGGAATCATCCCAAACGATGGCGAGACGTGCTCGTTCTTATGTAGCGAATGAATCGCCAAGTCGTCACTCGTCACGGCATTCATGTCCACATGGCCCTTGAAATGCTCGTTGGTTTCGAGCGGAAGCTCTCGACTCTCGAAAGAGCAGATGAGCGTACGCCCAACCAGATCGAGCGACATTGCGATACAGAAGCGCTTACAAGTTTCCGCATCGAGCGTGAGGGATGATTCCCCATTTCGCCTGAACGGATCACCCTCCAGCACGATTTGGAAAGGTGCATTACTAACTCTTGTGGCCTTGACTTCGTGAATTCTGAATTCCTTCGTGATTCGCACGGGAATCCTCCTTTCTGTGGTTGATTGTTGCGGTTCTTCTAGGAGATTAACATTAAAAGCTTGATTTATAAAGCTTAAAAATCAGAATGAAAATTTCTTTTGCCTTTATTTATAAATGCATTTCGTTTTCGCCAAAAATCCCATACAAATTAGCCGCCGAGCGCAGCGAGGCGGGCAACTCGCATTTGCAAATTCCTTTCTGGTGGAGGCGGTAAGCATGGCCGTGTTCTGCAAGCAGGCCCTGCCTACCGGCAGGCAGGACTATGCACTTCCTATATGAGAGTTCCTGTTTAGGAACTTACATTATTGTGGTCGGATTCCGAACCTACCAGACCTCTCTGGCTTGTCTGTTTTTCCATGCGCAAAGCGGTGGGGGTGAGATTCGAACTCACGAGACCCTTTCAGGTCTGCCGCATTTCAAGTGCGGTGCCTTTAACCACTCAGCCACCCCACCGCTTTGTGCAGGATTGCGATTTATTAACAAATTATAGATTTGTATAAATCGGGAACAAGACAGTCCCATTCGACCACTCTGGCACGCCTCCAACGAAAGCTATTCTACCGCTTTTCTGGATAAATTAAAGGAGCTAAGATGTGAGTGATATGAGCGCTAAGGCGATTAATCATTTTAAATCTGTGGATTCGAGACTTGCGGCCATCGCAGCAAAATTGAAACTGCGGCCACTTCGGGAGCAGGGGAACCATTGGCGATCGCTCGTCCGCGCGATTCTTTCCCAGCAGATTTCGAGCAAAGCGGCGGACACGATTATCGCCCGATTCGTGGCTTTGTTTCCGGCGCACGATTTCCCGACACCGGAAGATATCACTAAGGCTACCCCGGCCCGCCTCCGCAGGGCCGGTATTTCCCGTCAGAAAATTTCATACCTCAAAGATCTTGCGAAACACGTTTTACAAAAGAAAATTGATTTTCAAAAAATAGAAAAGCAATCCGATGCGGAAGTAATCGCAGAGCTTGTCGCTGTGAAGGGGATAGGGCAATGGACGGCGGAGATGTTTCTTATTTTCGAACTGCGCCGCCCGAATGTGTATTCCGTAGGCGATCTGGGTTTAAAGAATGCAATAAAGAAGCTCTACGGTATGCGCAAAAATCCGACTCCCAAGCAGCTTGAAAAGATTTCTGCGCTCTGGTCGCCTTACCGCTCTCTCGCCTCACGTTATCTCTGGGCTAGCTTAGACAATAATTAGAAAAAGCCTTGCCTGTCTTCGCAGCTTTAGCGAAGGCCTGTGGATAAGTATATATTGTATATATCTAAACTTTCTATAATATATATACATGGCTCAACCAATATCACTCACCCCAAAGCAGGAGCGGTTCTATAAATCTCTCAAGAAATATATAGAAAAGCGCAAAGAGGCACCGACGGTGGCAGAGCTCATGGATATGATGGATATATCTTCGCCGCGGGGCGTGATCCAGTATTTGGAGGCGCTTGAGCGCAAGGGGCTTATCCTTCGAGCCAAAGGAGAAGCTCGCGGTATTCGCATCATGGAAGTCACTCGTGAAATTCCGCAGGTAGAGATTCCCGTCTTTGCTTCAGCGGGTTGTGACAATGTAGCTACGCTTGCGGAACGCATCTTCGATGAATATGTATGCGTGGCGCGTGACTTGCTGCATGGGCGAGATTTAAAACATGTAGTTGGTATTAAAGCCTCGGGTAATTCCATGGTAGATGCCGGCATTAACGACGGGGATTATGTGCTCTGTGAAGTGACCCAGAATATTCAAGAGAATGATCTGGTTGTAGCGATTATTGATAACTTTGCAGTGATTAAGAAGCTTGAGTACGCCAATAATGCCGTGATCTTGAAGCCGGTGGCTTCTGAACCGCAATACAAGCCGATTATTCTCCATCGCGATTTCCGAATTTTTGGCAAAGTACTCGATGTATTCCGGGCTCCGCAAAAGGGCGATATCGAAGTCGTTCCCTTGTATTCCAAATAGTTCCTATGACTTTTCTCAATATCAAAACTGAACATCGCGACACTGAATCCTGGGCATTTTTCTACGGCTTCTTTTTTGCAACACTCGCAGCAATGCCACTTCTGCTCGCGCAATTCGATTTCGCCTGGCCGTATAAAATCGCGCTCTTCTACGTTGGCTTCCTTCTTTCAGCTTGGGTTTCTCTTCTTTCCTCCACTGGTCAGCGCGCTTTGCGTGTTCTCCAGCACGGCGTCCAGAAATCTGCCCTCAAGTTTGCCGCGCTCCTCTAGTTTTCCTCCGAAGATAATAAGCGGATTTAAGAAATCTTCCGTGCAATATACTCTTTTTCTCCGGATGGGGTGGAGAGGAAAATCTTTTCATCGACTTTCTTGCCGATTAGTGCTGCACCAAGCGGGG
>CAZEJX010000037.1:0-8366 GCA_964512715.1 uncultured Candidatus Saccharibacteria bacterium | reverse complement strand
GCTCGCGCATAAACCCAAGATTCTTCTTTCGGGATTTACCGCGTATTCCAAGATCATTGATTTTAGAAAGATGCATGAGATTGCCACAGAAGTGGGAGCAATCTCCATGGTAGATATGTCGCATATTTCAGGACTCATCGCCGGTGGTACGCACCCAACACCTTTTCCGTTTACAGATATTGTAACGACGACCACTCACAAAACCTTGCGTGGTCCGCGGGCGGCGATGATCTTTTGCAAGGAACAGTACAAAGAAGCGATTGATAAAGCGGTTTTTCCCGGCATGCAGGGCGGTCCGCACGAGCATGTGATTGCGGGAATCGCTACGGCCCTCAAAGAAGCATCCACTCCGGAGTTTCGGGATTACGCAGCTCAGATTGTTTTGAACGCAAAGGCATTGAGTGGAAGCCTCGCCGGGGAGGGGATTCGTCTGGTTGCCGGTGGCAGTGAGAATCATCTTCTGCTCATTGATCTTACTGCGTTCGGCGCCGGGCGCGGTGTTTTTGTCGAGAAAGCGCTTGATGCCGCTCATATCACCGTAAACAAAAATACTATCCCGAACGATCCCTCGACTCCGTTTTACCCATCGGGTATCCGCTTAGGTACGCCGGCCTTAACAACGCGCGGCATGAAGGAAACTGAAATGCTCGAGATTGGGACCTACATCGCGCGGATTATAAAAGAGTTTGCTCCAACGGATCTTCCTTCCGACAAAGATGCGCGCCTTGCTGGGCTCAAAGATTTCAGTGCTGCTCTTCCCACTCATCCACTCATCAAAGAAATAAGCAGCGCCGTGAAGGCTCTTACAGCTAAGTTCCCCGTGCCGGGAATCAACGCACTATGAAGAAGATTATAGTCTTATGCCTTGTTTTTGGTGTGGGTGTTCTAGGTGGCTATTTTTGGGGCGCGAGAAGTGTTTTGAGCTCTGGACCAGTGCGACAAGGCGGTTATGAGTTCACGGATCCTTTATTGGTCTGTTCCGTTGATACTAAGACGACTGAAGATACTAAGCTCGAGAAGACGCTTGCAGTCCAGATTCAAAAGGAAATAGGCGCAGGGGATATAACCGCAGCTTCCATCTATTATCGTAATTTTCAGAAAGGAAATTGGGGGACGGTGAATTCAGGTGAAACCTTTTTCCCGGCGAGTTTAGGCAAGGTGCCGCTTATGATGGCTTATTACAGCGCCGCCGAAACTAAAGGCGAGGCAGTCCTCAATCAAAAAGTTTTCTATACTGGCGCTCGAGAAGCGAATGCCCAACAGGAAATTTCTCCTAAAAATCCGATTGTTGCCGGGCATAGTTATAGTGTGGGCGACTTGATTGGCGCGATGATTACGGATTCAGACAATAATGCCACCGAATTGCTTTTTGGAAATATTGATCAGAATTTTCTTCTGGATGCTTTCAGCGATCTCCACGTTCCTTACCTTGCTCCGAATCAATCACCCCGTGATTTTATGAAAGTGCAAGATTACGCGTTTTTCTTCCGTGTGCTTTATAACGGCACATATCTCTCGCACCCGGATTCCGAAAAAGCGTTGAAGCTTCTTTCGGGGACTTCGTTTAACGGCGGCTTGGTAGCGGGTGTGCCTGCGGGCACACCCGTAGCTCATAAGTTCGGCCTGGTCTCGGTGGCTCCCGATGGCACGAACGTTACCTCACGTGAGTTGCACGATTGCGGGATCGTTTATCCGCATGGTGCGAGCCCCTATCTTCTTTGCATTATGACGAAGAGTAAAGGTAGTCTAGGCCAGGCGGAGCAAGCTATTGCCGCTCTTTCCAAGACAGTCTGGAATTCGGTACAATAAGGCGCGTTCCGAGAAGGGAAAGACGACTATGCGCGCTTAGCTCAGTGGTAGAGCGACTCGTTTACACCGAGTAGGCCGAGGGTTCGATCCCCCCAGCGCGCACGATTACAAAGACTTAGCCGCATATTTTGCGGCTTAGTCTTTGTTGAGTCCCGAACGGATGCGAGGGGCAATTAGAGCAACCGAACTTGTTCTGGGGCCGGAGCGCACCTCAACGTGCTTCGCTCAAAGCGATTAGGTATTAAATTTGCATCTGCGAACGGAGGTGTTATGGTAGAGCTATGAATATTCTTTTTTCCTGGCTCTTGGGGATCATTGTTTTCCTCGTCCTTTCGGGTATCAAAGTGGTGAAGGAATACGAGCGGGCAGTCATTTTCTTCCTCGGCCGCGTAACCGGTGTGCGTGGTCCGGGCCTTATCGTGGTCATACCTATTTTTGAGCGGATGGTGAGAGTAACGCTGCGGACCGTCACCATGAATATTCCTTCCCAGAAGATTATTACGAAAGACAATGTTTCTATCGATATCGCGGCGGTAGCGTACTATCACGTCGTCGATCCTTCAAAGTCAGTCATCGCCATTGAAAGCGTGCACGAAGCGGTTAATCAAATCAGTCAAACCACGGTACGCAATGTAGTGGGGCAATTTATGCTTGACCAACTTCTTGCGGAAACCTCCAGTATTAACGCTCAGATAAAAGATGTGATTGATGCTCATACCGAGCCGTGGGGCGTGCAGGTCACGGCGGTGGAGATCAAAGACATCGTGCTGCCGGAGAATATGCAGCGTGCCATGGCTAAGGAGGCGGAAGCCGAACGCGAGCGTCGCGCAAAGATTGTTGCCGCGGAAGGTGAGTTCCAGGCTGCTGAAAAATTAGGCCAGGCCGCGGATCTTATCACCGCGCACCCGGTCGCGTTGCAACTCAGAACCTTGCAGACTATGGCGGAAATTTCCACCGAGAAGAATTCCACTATTATTTTCCCCGCACAATTCATGACCACTCTGCGGGAGGTTTTGGAAACCGTGAAAGAGGATTCCGCGAAGTAGTGCTAGCGTGTTACTGAAGAGAGAATTGCATCGAGAGCTGTGTAAAAATCTTCGGGAGTACCCTCATTCACAATAGTGTATTCCGCGCGTGCGATGGGGCCGGCTTGATGGAGATTTTCAATCTGGGCATAGTCGCGCGAAATGACTTCCTCGGCAGTAAGAGGACGGATAGGCCGATTTTTTAGTCGAGCGATGCGGGTCAGGGGAGAGGCATAAATGGCGATAACTTTAAAATCATCGCCGAATTCCTTCTTGATCGTGAGATATTCTTCCCAACTATAGAGGCTTTCGAGAAAAACGCCGGGAGCACTTTCCAAGCACTCTTTTATTTTTGGGAGACTCAATATTGCATAAGCTGCCATGCCATGCGTCGCGCGGATTTCTTCCCGTACCGCGCGTTCGTTTACTTCATTTACTTCCAAACCGCGCTTTTTGAGTTCATCCATTGTCACATCGCCGAAATACACTTTCGGCCAGCCAAGTTTTTTCATGGCATATTCTACGGCGATGGTTTTTCCGGCACCCGGCAATCCCACGAGCGCGATGAGCGGTTTATCCATGAGAAGTTTCTAAAGTGACCGTGCCTTCATTGATGCGTTCCGGAACATCTTCGGAAAATATCTCGATGAGCTCGTTTCGCCATGCCGGATCTTCGTTATAGATAACTACTTCTACCCCCGCTTCTTTGAACATATCAAGCGCTTGCGGATTGCGATAAATCTTCCCGATCACTACTCGCTTTACGCCGGTTGCAATGGTGTACTTTGTGCAGTGAATGCAGGGGCTGTATTTGGTATACAGTGTCGCGCCATCAGTGGATGGTCCGGAAATGCGTGCGGCTTGCAAGAGTGCGTTGTGCTCACCGTGTACAGTTCGCACGCAGTGGCCGTCTTCTAGAAGGTGCCCCACTTCATTACAGGTTGGCAGCCCCGGTGGCGCGCCGTTATACCCCGTCGCAATAATACGGTTATTTTTTACGAGCACCGCCCCGGCATACAAGCGGTCGCAGTTGCCGCGCGCGGAGACGATCTTAACCACCGCCATGAAGTAATCATCCCAACTCGGCCGGTAGTGGGTGCGTTCTTCGCTCATAAGCAGATTGTAGCATTGCTGGTGCTTTTGTGTCATTATCTTTAAAGAGCATCGATAGGAGAAACTGTATATGAAAAACTCGAGTACAGCATTAATCGCGATTGAGCCTGCCCCGCCTGTGCGCGGAGAAACGCCAGAAGAAATTGCTCGTCTTCAGGCGCTGGATGACGAGCTGCAGAGACGGTTGGAGATTATTGATAGAGCAGGGTGTCTTACAGGGGAAGATTTCACCATGCGAATCAACGCAATCGGATAGATTGGCATTACAATCGTTCGAGTTTATAGAATCAGTCGCCGCCCGCGGCTGATTTTTATTAAAGCGGAGCTTGTCGGGCCGCAGGGAATTGAACCCTGTCTACCTGCTCCCAAAGCAGGCGTACTACCGGTATACGACGGCCCGGTGCTTCTTCAAGCGTGTTTCCACTAAGCTTGTCGAAGTGTGCCCTCGGAGGGATTCGAACCCCCAACCATCTCCTTAGAACGGAGTTGCTCTATCCAGTTGAGCTACAAGGGCAAAGGTTAATTATCTTGACATAGAAATATCATATTTATCAAGGATGCCAGCTTTCCAGCCCATCATTCTTCTAAAGAGAGCAACGTCACAAATACATATGGTACATGTGCCGTTATAAAGTATATTACGCCGCTGGTTGAGGCTAGTTTGTTTTACGTATGTCTTAAAGAACTGTGATTGAGGAATCCCAGTGATCTGAGACCAGTATTTTTCAATGTCCTTTCTCATGTGTAGCGTATGAGTATGAATTGCTATCCGAAATTTGTTTTCTGGAACCTTGCATATCTTTCGAAACCACAACATCATGAATGAGATCATCGCGGGATCAGCGTTTGAGAATTTGATTCGTTCTGTTGTTTTTGCTCCTTCTGCCCAATAGAGCATAACTCCAGCAACGAATATAGAATCTTTCATAAGAAAATGTGCCTCGTTTTTTCCTTGTTCGAATAACTTTTTAGTATTCGCAACCCGCAAGGCTTTTTTCTTTTCTCCGCCGATAAATCTTGAATAATCTCGGCCTTTGAAGATCTTGTTCCGCTGCGCAGGTGTTAATTCAATGTCTCTTAACCAGAGGCTAGCAGTAGACTTTGAGATATGAAGCTCTTTTCGGATTGCAGAAAGCATCCACCCCCTCCTTCGTAATTCGACAGCTTTAGTTCTTTCCGCGAGTTTCATTGAATAATTGTATCATATAATACAATTATTATCGTTCGATTCTAAGCGCAATTCTTTGACTCCTATATTTTAAATTGTTAAACTTTTCGAGTTCTTTTATTGCCGCGGTAGCTCAATGGTAGAGCGCATCCCTGATTAATCTTCGGGGCTTTCTCCGGTAACGGAGATCGAACAACTGGGTGAATTCGGGGAACATCTTTTTAAGACAATCCCGAGCCAAGCCGGAAAGGGTTTAAGTTTTCCGGAAGGTGTAGAGACTAGCGAGTGAGTCCCAACAATAATCTCGCAGCAGCGCCCAGCTCCATTTTTAATGGATGATGAGATAGTCCAAGTATCCTTGGAAGAGGATGGCGTTGGGTGTTCGATTCACCCCCGCGGCACCATGAACGTTCGGGCGAGAATTTACCGTATCGCGTATCCCTTGGCTGTGTTGTATTGGAAATTGTTCCATCCGAAGCAATCCGGCGCGGGATGTGTTTTAGAATATGGAGAAAAGATTCTCCTCGTACGTCACACCTATGGTGATCAATCAAAATGGAGTTTCCCCGGAGGTGGAACCAAAAAAGGTGAAACGCCAATCCAAACCGCAATTCGCGAAGTACGTGAAGAAGTCGGCGTAGATCTCTCCGAGGTTAAAGGATTGGGTCAATTTACCAACCACCTTCATGGCAGAGAGGATACGGTATTTGTCTTCTCCGCCAGGATTACAACTGATACGGTTACGATTGATCCCGGCGAAATTGCCGAGGCGCGGTGGTTCTCGCGCGAAGAAGCCTCTCGGCTGCCGCTTTCATATGCGGGACAAGGGATGTATAGGTTGTTTGTCGATCAACACTAACAAAGAACCCGCCAGGTGGCGGGTTCTTTGTTATTTTATTTCGCGAGTTTCAGAATGATTCTTTTTTCGTCCGGTTTCACTGCGCTGATGACAAATTCGCGGGAATCACCGACTTTGACTGCTGCTTTCATTTCATCCGCACCACCAAATTCAGAAACGTGGATCAAGCCCTGGAGACCACCTTCGAGATCTACGATAGCACCGAACGGATTGAACTTATAGATCGTGCCATTCACCGTTTCGCCTTCTTTGTATTTTTCAGAAACTTTCTCCCAGGGATCGGACTTCAATGCTTTGAGGGAAAGGAATACGCGACCTTCCTTGATATCAATAATTTTCACCTGGACGTTTTCATTGAGTTTTACGATCTCCTTCGGTGAATCAATGATGCGGTGATCGATTTCGGAAATGTGCACGAGGCCTTCAATTTCCGGATTATCTACGAAGCGGACGAAAATGCCGAAATCCGCGATACCAGAAACTAAGCCGGGCACTACCTGGCCAACCTTATACTGTTCCAGAAGCTCTTTTACGTTCGAAGACGGAGCTACGGTTT
Organism: uncultured Candidatus Saccharibacteria bacterium; assembly: GCA_964512715.1. GTDB lineage: Bacteria > Patescibacteriota > Minisyncoccia > UBA6257 > 2-01-FULL-56-20 > JANWIW01. The sequence continues at coordinate 1,836 of CAZEJX010000037.1, read as the reverse complement.
CGCGCTCGGAAACAATAAGTTTATTTGCGCGCGGGGTTACCGTAATTACCTTCACGGCGATTTCTTCGCCGATCAGACGCTTTAATTCTTCCGCGCCTTGGGTGCGATCATCGGTTTGCGGGGCATGTTCGGTAGCAAGCTGGGAAACCGGCAAAAATGCCTTGAGACCGGCGAGGTCGCCGACGAGGCCACCCTGATTCGCCGCAAGAATCTTGATTTTCACTACTTCACCGGATTCTTCCAGCTGTTTCACTTTTTGCCAGGCCTTTTGTTTGCCGGCTTCGGAGAGCGAAAGCTCCACGTAGCCCATGTGGCCATCGAGGGAATCGATTTTAGCGGCAATGGTGTCGCCGACATTCAATGCTTTAATAGTCTCTTTGGAGCTCTGGAGTTCAGCGCCATAGATTACGCCAGTGCCGAAGTTGCCAATATCAAAATAAACAGCGCGGGAATCTTTCTTGAGGAGGGTGGCGTTCACCACTTCGCCCTCGCGGAGGCGTCCGTTTGCCTCAGTTTTTACGATATGAGCCAAAAGGGGATTCGTTTTTGAGCTCGCTTGTTCAGTAGCCATAAGCCCGCATTTTAGGAGATTTAATGCTAAAAATCAAGGTGCTCGGCATCGGGGCTTACGGGCATGGATACCCTTTAATGCCCGTAAGCCCCGATGCCTTCGCTGATGTGTAAAAAAGTGCGTAGAAAATGAAAACTGCGCGGACCCTAGGGTCCGCGCAGATAGGATCAGTAGGCTCTCTCAAAGGGGCGTGAGTGCCTGTCCATCATCTCGGAGTAGCTCTCTTCGTCGCCGCGCTCCGCAAGTTTCTGCATGAATTCGCAGAGTTCGTAGGTCTTCGCTGACGTCAGATTTCGAAGTGTTTCGAGATGGCGTTTGATCTCGTCGAAGAGATCATCCGAAGTTTTGATTTCCATGGGCTTCAGCAAGGCGATGATGTCGGAAACGATTCTGAGGTTCTTCCAGTCTTCCTGGGCTTTGCTTTCCCTACCGCGGAGGGCAGATTCAAAGAGCCGAATTGCCTCCGAGTGAACAGCTGCCGGTATGCCTTCGGGTTGCTTCGCGCGCAGCGCTTCGGCGATGCAGGCCGCAGTATAACTCCACTTTTCAAATCCCTTTGTTGAAGAGCTTGTGAATGACATAGTTCCTCCTTTGAAACTCAGTACTTCTTATGTTGTAGCAAGGGTACTCGTAGAAGTCAAAGAACTTCTCTCTAGATGAGAAAACGGCCCATCCATAGGATGGGCCGTTCATTACGGATGAGCATCTGCCAGGAACCTGCCTCGTTTTCTGAGCGCAGTTTCGATCTCGTCAGCTAGCGTCTTTCCGAAATTGCGTATCAGAAGGAGCTCTCTTCTTGAGAGTTTCTCAAGATCGGAAATGCGATTGATATTCGCATTTCGAAGACAGTTTTGGATCCTGGTTCTTCTGTCTTTGTTCGAGAACTCAAGAGTTGTTACAGAATCTTCCCCGGATTCCTTGTTGCTGGAATCATCAAAGATGATCTGCATGATAACTACCGAGATAGCGAAGGCATCTTCTGGAGAATAGAATCTTCCCATGTGATCCCTTGCTATTGCTTCCGCGATAGTGCTAGCTAATTCATCGAGGTCTTGGGGAATCTCATCTGCGTCTAGTGTGTGGAGGAGATGGCCGGTGAATCCTTCCGTCTTACCTCCTGTAGAACGTTTATAAACGTGACAGAGTAGCTTGAGGGCCATTCTCTCCCTCCTCTAATTAACTCGTGCCATCGCAGGGCTCTCAATTTTGAGATCTCGGATCGCCGCCGCGAGTTGGGGCCGCTGATCCCTATTTGCTTTATAGAT
>CAZEJX010000036.1:0-8570 GCA_964512715.1 uncultured Candidatus Saccharibacteria bacterium | reverse complement strand
GGGATTAGATCACGGTTATGCGCGCGGTGGGCGCCTCAAATACTTTCGTGCGCGGTCCTTACGTCATGGAGGGTGTCATCATTGGCGCGCTTGCCGCGCTCGCTTCGCTCGTTCTTGTTGTTCTTGGACTGCTCATCGCACCGCTTTTCTACCACGGTGATTTCGGATTGGGCATACCGGACTTTACGCTTCTCGGGTATCTGGGAAGCCATGCACTGCGCCTCATTGGTTACCAGCTTCTCTTCGGTATTGGACTCACGGTTATCTCGAGTTTCATCGCCGTGCGCCGTTATCTCAGAAACTAGGAGGCTATTTCCTCCACCTCTTCAAAGGTGGGATCATTGCGTTCGCTAATACTTCCGCTTGTTCCTCCTCTAGACTCTCGTGATTCATCATTTGGCGCACGGATTTTTTAATCATACCCTCAAGCGTGAGTGCGGGTTCCGTGAAGGCGCCTTTCTGATAGCAGAAACTGCAATATTCCTCATTCACGGATTCATCTGCGTTCGTGCCATAGAGGTTGGACTTTGCTTCGGCTCCATCGAAAGGCATTCCACAGGACTGACAACGCACATGGTTATGGTGATCAGTGTTCATAGCTGAACTATAGCGCACGGCGCATCTATTGCAAGATGAGATGGGGTGTGGCATACCGTCTTCGATACTTGCTTGCCAGTTTTCTTCGGTGGTCTATACTTTTTCCATGAGTCTTAAAACTGCCGGTATCGTAGTTGTTTCCGCTCTCGTGATTCTGGGTGGAGGATGGTATGTGGTCTCGAAATCCCATACGGCGAAACCCTCGGAAGCTTCAGCGCCTCTTGCGAAGCCTTGGGTGCAGGTAGTCACGCCGCCCGCGACCGTCACGGTTTCCTCAAGTGCTCCACGCGCGCTTCAAACCGGAGACGAAGTGAGTGAAGGGGATACGGTCACGACTGGCGCGAAAGGCAGGGTGAATATTTATTTTCCTTCCGGTGCTACCGCGCGTTTAGATCAGAACACTAGTTTGGTGATCGCTGCCGCGTCTCAAGATCAACGGGGAGTTTTGGTGAGCCTGCGCCTTCTTAGCGGGCGAGTGTGGTCTAAAATAGCTACCGTCGCAAACGTTTCTACCTCGTGGGAAGTGAAGAGCTCGAACGCGGTGGCAGTCGTGCGCGGTACCGCCTTCAGTTTTGAATATAAGAATGGTCATTCGCACGTCGTGGGCGCGGAACATACCGTGCAAGTTTCGCCGCTTGATCCGAAGAGCGGTTTGATCATTGGAAATCAGGAAGTCGCGGTTCATGAAAAAGAACTTGTCGATATCGGCGATAGTGATGCGCCAAAATTTCAGAATGGTAGCGCACACATTGAGGTCAAGGCCGCCGGAACGCTCGGTACCGATCAGTGGTTTAAGGACAATCAAAACCAAGACAGCATTTTGGAAAATCAGGTGAGTGAGATTCAAGCCAAGGGAGATAGCAACACGTCTTTGAGCAGTAGGCTCAAGGAGGATGTTAGTCAGGGGTCATCGGGCGATACGAACACTTCGCCTTCTTCGGGTACGACCAATACTACGAATTCCTCGCAAACGAGCGGTACAACGGGCACGACTGGTTCGAGCGGTACGAGCGGTGGCGGAAGCGGCGGAGCTACGCCGACTGCGGCGAAACCGACCGCGTTGATTATCCGTCCGAAATCAAGTCTCACGGCGATAAGTGAAGGTGACCGAGTGCTCTTCACGGCGCTCCTTAAGATGTCAGATGGCACGATGAAAGATGTGACTTCCGAAACGTCCTGGAAGGTGAGTGGGCCGATCGGAACTATGCAAGGCGGGGTTTTGCTTGCGGCGCTTGATCCGAGTCTGGGTGATGTACCGAGCGCGGACGGCGAAGTTTTGGCAACCTGGCAGACGTTTTCCGCGAAGATCGCGGTTACGGTTAACGCAAAAATTGAAATCTTAGATACCACCGGTCAGTAACGTGCATAAGCACACCCTCACATATTTCGGTATTGCTTTAGGAATTGCTGTACTCGTAACGGCGTCCTTTCTCTTCAATCTCTTTGCGGGTCCCGAACGATTTTTAGAGGATCTTTTGATGTCGCCGCGAGCAGTAGATCCGCGTATCACGATTGTGAGCATTGATTCGGAATCGCTCCAAAACATTGGCGCCTGGCCGTGGCCGCGCGCTGTTTTCGCGAAAGCATTCTCGAACTTGAATGCCGCCGCTCCCAAAGCCGTAGCGCTCGATGTCATCATGGCAGATGCTTCGCGTTCCGGCGCGGCTGATGACGCTGCGCTCAAAAATGCCCTTCTTCACGTAACGTATCCGTTAGTGCTTCCCGTCGAGGGCGGCACGTTGCTCTTAGAGAAGAATGCTCCGCCCGAAGCGAGTGAGCTTATCACGCCGCTTCAGAGTTTCCTTGCTGCACCGAATGTAAGTTTGGCCCATGTGAATCTCGTCTTGGACGCGGATGGCGTGGCGCGCAACGTGCCGCTCGAGATTCGAAACGGGGAACAAGCATTTCCAAGTTTGGCGCGTGCCGCACTTCAAAAAGCCGGAGTACATATTGAGGGCAGGAACTCTTTGGAACGGATTGTGTACGCGGCTCCGCCAGGAGGCATACGCGAGATTCCCTTCAGCAGATTTCTAGAAGACAATCCACCGGATCTTAGTGGCGACATAGTTTTTATCGGTGTTACCTCGCCGGATCTCCATGATGAAAAGCCGACGCCGCTTTCACGGGGCACGGAAATGCCGGGCATAGAAATCCAAGCGAACATCGCCAATATGTTGCTTCAAGGCTATCGTCTTGCCTCGCCGCCGGTGTGGCTTGAGGTGCTCTACATTCTTTTCCTCGCACTCTTGCCAGCATTCTTTTTCTCACGTTTTCGAAATTCTCTTTCGCCGCTTATCGCGAGCCTCGTTTTAGGAGCGGGTATCGTTTTTCTCGATGCGGTGCTTTTTGACCAAGGTGTACTCTTAAATATCATTCACACCACGCTCGCGTGTCTTCTTTCCGCAGGAGTACTTTTGGCATACCGCTATTTCCGCGAAGAACGCGAGAAGCGGGAACTGAGAGAAGTGTTTTCAAAGTATGTGGCGGGGGATGTCTTGAGTGAGATCATGAAAAATCCGAAAGCGGTGGTTTTGGGCGGTGAGGAAAAGGAGATTACAGTGCTCTTTTCTGATATCCGCGGTTTTACGACGCTTTCTGAAAAAGTGACGCCGAAGGAGCTCGTTAGAATTTTGAATATCTATTTCACGGCTATGACCGAGGAAATCCTCAAAAACAAAGGCGTACTCGATAAATATATTGGTGACGCGATTATGGCATTTTGGGGCGCGCCTTTGGACGACGCGGACCAGGCGGAGCACGCGCTTCAGGCTGCAGCGGGCATGATGCGCCGTCTCGCCGAAGTGAACGCGGGATTGGAAGCGAATGGCGACCCGACGATCGCGATTGGTATCGGTATCTACACTGGTCCGGCGGTCGTGGGAAATATCGGTTCGCGGGAGCGGTTCGATTACACTGCGATGGGGGACACGGTAAACGTTGCCTCGCGTCTCGAGGGGCTAAACAAAGAGCACAAAACGACCCTCATTATTGGCGAGTCCACTCGGCAAAAGCTCAAAAATGACTGGCAAACTGAGCTTTTGGGCGACGTGCATGTGAAGGGCAGGAACGAGGAGGTAAAGATTTATACCGTAAGAAATATTATATAATATAGTATATACTATATTATATAATATTCGCTCGCTCAAGTCAGCGGAGGTGCGTTGAACTTTTCTTTCTCGAGCTGATTTAAGACGCGGTGGATATCCTCAAGGCCGTTATCAGTTAAGACTGAGCAAAGGAAACTGTTTTTGTTTTTTTTCTTGAGTGCGGCAAGTTTTTTTGTGGCATCTGGCTCTCCGATTTCATCTGCTTTGGACAAGAATACATACTCGGGTTTCTCGAGGAGTTCTTTGTTGTAGGCGCCGAGTTCTTTGCGGATGATCGCGTAATCTCCCGCGGGATCTTCCGATGTCGCGCTCACGAAGTGGAGGAGTACGCGCGTGCGTTCGATGTGGCGCAAAAATTTCACGCCAAGTCCTTTCCCCTCAGACGCTTTTTCAATGAGTCCGGGAATGTCAGCAAGGATCAAGCCGTAGTAAACGCCGAGATTGGGTTCGAGCGTGGTGAAAGGGTAATTCGCGACCTTCACCGCTGCCGCGGTCAGAATATTGAGCATCGAAGATTTTCCCGCGTTGGGGAATCCTACAAAGCCGACATCCGCAATGAGTTTCAATTCCAAGCGGACATGATGCTCTTCGCCGGGCAGACCGGGTTGGAAGCGTTTGGGGGAAGTATTGGTGGGGCTCCGAAAATGGAAATTGCCTTTGCCGCCATTGCCGCCTTTCGCGAGCAGAATGCGTTGGCCGATGGTTACGATTTCATCATGCCAGTCATACTGAAGATTGTGTACGACTGTGCCTACCGGCACTTTGAGGATGATATCTTCGCCGGCATGACCGTCCCGAAACTGCCCGCGGCCATCTTCGCCATTAGCCGCGAAGAATTCTTTTTTGAAGCGAAAATGACGCAGTGCGCCGATATCCGCCACGCCTTCCACGTAGACATCCCCGCCCTTGCCGCCGCTCCCACCCGCGGGTCCCAGGGCCATCATATTCTTATTGAATGCGACCGCGCCCTTGCCGCCGTGGCCGCCTCGGAGCGCTATTGTCACTTCATCGATGAGCATTGACTAGAATTGTACGGGAAAACTATTCAAAATCCTAATGTTTTCAAGACGAATCTTCTCTTCATGAGAACTTTAGGAAATCCACAGTTTTACTTCGAAAAGTAAAGGTTTTGAATGGTATTCTTATACATATATTAAACCTCTTAATGGAAGCGAGTTTCCCCAAAATTAAGAGACCATTCGGCCGGGTCCTTTTCGGTTTGTTTTTTGCGTTATTTGTAGTGCGCGTAGTGATTTTGCCTGCACCTTTGATTGCCGCAAGTGGTGTTCCTAAGATCATTTCCTACCAGGGTAGGCTTACTGACGCGAGTGGTAATCTCTTGGGCGGGAGTGGTACCACGTATTATTTCAAATTCTCGATCTGGAATAGTCCTACTGTGGGATCGGGTTCGCGTGTTTGGCCGATTGCTTTGCCAGGTATCGCCACGAGCACGCTTAGCCAAGGCGTCTTCAATGTAAATATTGGTGATACGGCGAGCGGCTACCCGGATGCGTTGGATTATGATTTCTACACCTCTTCGGATATTTACTTGCAGGTAGAAGTAGCCACTTCGAGTGGAGGCACGTACGAAACGCTTTCGCCGCGCCAACGCATTGGCGCGGCGGGCTCCGCCATCAACGCGGAAACGGTGAACAATCGCATTGACAGTGCCGGTCAGGGCAACTTCGCAACCACTACCATTTCCGGACTCACGGTTTCGGGAACTTCGACCTTTAATGGACTTTCCGCGCATCAGTTGCTTTCGTTCACCACTGCTACCGGTACCGCGCTGTCGCTTACCACAAACGGTAATGCGCTCACGGTTACGAACGGCTTAACGAGTCTTCAGGGTCTCACGTTTACAAACGCCACCGGTACGAGTATCTCACTCACGTCCTCCTCGACCTTGCCGTTTTTGAATTTCACGAGTGCTACCGGTACGAGCGTAAGCGCTACGAATGTTGTCGCAACGAATTTACAAATCAGCGGAATCACCGGCTCAACGCGGTGCTTGCATGTGGATGCGAACGGTGTGGTGTCCGGCACGGGAGGAGATTGCGGTTTGAGCTCCGGCGGAAATCCTGGTGGTTCGGATGGAGCATTGCAATTTAATAACAACGGATTTTTTGGTGGCGACGCGAATCTTACTTGGGTTTCTTCTACGCAGCTTTTTACGGTGAATGGTACCTCATCCTTGCAGTCACTTTCTTTCACGAGCGCGAGCGGTACCAATGTAACGACTACGAATTTACGTACCACCAACGCGATTATCGGTTCGCTTACCGGATTGCTGAAGGGGACGAATGGCACGGTTGGAAGCGCTTTGAGCACTGATTACGTTTCTTCGACCGTCGCGGGAGCGGGAATTGTGCTTTCCGGTACTACCGGGGCGGTTACCGTGACCAATAACGGCGTGCTTTCTTTTAACGGCGCGACTGGCACTATCACTTTTGACTCGTACGCACCCGGTTTTATTACGGCTACGTCTACTGCATTTGTTTCGAATAGTGCATCCTCGAGTTTCACCGGCAATGCAAATAATCTTTCCGATTTAACAAATACTTCTACGGCGCGCAACAACTTGTTGGGCACTGGTACCGGTGTTCAATACTTGAACGGCAATGGATTATTCGTCCAACCCAGCACTACAAATATTACGGAAGGTACCAATCTCTATTACACCGATGCGCGTGCCAGGGGAGCATTATCGGCGGGAGCAGGGCTCACGTATGATTCCTCGGCCGGTACCTTCACCAATATCGGTGTCACTTCCTTCAACGGCTCAACCGGGACGGTCACCTTCGATCCATATACGGCAGGATTTGTAACCGGTACATCTACTGCCTTCGTCGCGAACAGTGCATCCTCAAGCTTCACGCGCAACGCAAATAATTTGTCTGATCTTACGAACACGAGTACGGCGAGAAGCAATCTTGGCGTGCGTGCCGGCACCGGACTTATCTTCGATGCGACGAACGGCTTTGTAAACAATGGCGTACTTTCCTTCAACGGCTCAACCGGGACGGTGACGTTTGATCCCTATGTGCCCGGATTTATTACTGCGACTTCCACCGCGTTTGTTACTAACTCTGCTTCGAGTTCGTTTACGCGCAATGCGAATAATCTCTCCGATCTTACGAACACGAGTACCGCTCGAAACAACTTGCTAGGTACCGGCACCGGTGTGCAATATTTGAATGGCTTAGGGAATTTTATCCAGCCTTCGACGACCAATATTACGGAAGGATCGAATTTGTATTTCACCAATGCGCGGGCAAGAAGCGCGCTTTCGGCAGGAACCGCACTTACGTACGACAGTGCGAATGGTGTATTCACGAACAACGGTGTCACTTCCCTCACGGCTGGTACGGACATCTCTATTTCAGCCGCGACCGGTACGGTTACTATCTCTGCTCAATTCCCGTCGAGCACGTATCTCAAAGCCGCGAACAATCTCTCCGATCTCCAATCTACTTCTTCCGCCCGTACAAACATCGGTTTTTCCGCCGGTACCGGACTTACGCTTTCCGCAGCGGGCGTGTTTACCAACAATGGTGTGCTTTCTTGGAACGGAGCAACCGGCACGGTCACCTTCGATCCATATACGGCAGGATTTGTAACCGGTACATCTACTTCTTTTGTTGCGAATAGTGCGTCGTCCTCATTTACGCGCAATGCGAATAATTTGTCTGATCTCATGAATACTTCGACTGCGCGAAGCAATTTGCTTGGTATCGGCACGGGCGTGCAGTACTTGAATGGTCTTGGGCTTTTCGCGCAGCCTTCGACAACAAACATCACAGAAGGCACAAATCTCTACTACACCGATGCGCGCGCGAGGGGGGCGTTATCGGCGGGAGCAGGACTCACGTATGATTCGAGTGCAGGAACATTTGTAAATAACGGCGTTCTTTCCTTGGCTGGAACTGCTAATCAGGTAACGGTTTCTTCCGCAACGGGCACAATCACCTTATCGCTGCCGCAGAGTATCGGTACTTCGAATTCGCCTCAATTTACCGGAGTGACCACAACCAATCTTTCTTTCACGTCTGCAACCGGTACGAGTATTACGACCAGTGCAAGCTCAACTCTCTCATTTTTGAATTTCACTACTGCTACTGGCTCGACACTTAAGACAAATAATCTCACCATTACCGGCATTACCGGTACCACGCAATGTTTGCACGTGGATCCGAATGGAGTAGTGAGTGGTACTAATACGGAGTGCGGTTCGGGAAGTGGCACCAGTCCCGGCGGATCAAATACCGCGCTTCAGTTTAATAACAACGGTTCATTCGGTGGCGATGCGAATCTCGCGTGGACATCGTCTACGCAGCTTTTCACGGTGAATGGCACCTCATCCTTGCAGTCACTTTCATTCACGAGTGCCAGTGGTACGAATGTGACGAGCACGAATCTCAGAACTACGAATGCGATCATCGGATCGCTTAGCGGATTATTAAAGGGCACGAACGGCACGGTTGGTACTGCGCTTTCTACTGACTACGTTTCCTCAACTGCTGCAGGAGCGGGTATTACGGTTTCTGGCACGACGGGTGCGGTGACCATTACCAACAATGGTGTTTTGAGTTGGAACGGTGCGACGGGTACGGTGACATTTGATCCCTATGCTGCTGGGTTCGTAACGGGTACCTCCACCGCCTTTGTTGCGAATAGTGCGTCGTCCTCATTTACGCGTAACGCGAATAATTTATCTGATCTCACGAATACGAGTACGGCGCGCAGCAACTTGTTGGGCACCGGTACCGGCGTTCAATACTTGAACGGCAATGGATTATTCGTCCAACCTTCGACGACGAATATTACCAAAGGCACGAATCTCTATTACGCTGACGCACGCGCACG
>CAZEJX010000035.1:0-9344 GCA_964512715.1 uncultured Candidatus Saccharibacteria bacterium | reverse complement strand
GAACGGATGCATTTTGTAAATGTCGTGGAAACCTTTAATGGTTGCGCGGCTGGGCTTGCAAGCGCTATCCTCATTCTTATTCGAGTTTTCGCGCCTATCGTGGCCGTTATCGTCGCGATCTCGCTTCCTGCAGGAAACTTTGAGATAAAGTTGTGGCAAGGCATGATAGCTGCCTATACCACTATCGGAAGCTTGGTTCTTACTCAGAGATTCGTACTGCGAGGCGAAGAGCTTGAAAACCGCAAACTAAAAAAGGGCCTTCTCTCGATTGACTCTCTGCCACTCTCGGCGGAAGCGGAAAATAAATACATCGATACTTATTTTCTGATTAAAGAGCTCTTGCAAATAGAGCCAGCTGGAGGAGAGATGCAAAATTTCCTCAATCAGCTTCGGGAGGGAAATATCAGAAGGAGACAAGCTGCTCTCCTTGCGTTAATCCTCAAAGGACAAGGGATCAATCAAGCCAAGAAGATTGACACGAGAAATCCCAACCTTGAAGAGTTAGCTAACACGATCCAGACAATCATCAGCAAGGTCCCCCACGCATGAACCGACTCCGCACTCTTTAGTGCGGAGTTTCTATTTGATACTTCTTTAGATCCGCGTCCATCATTATTTTTACCAACTCATCAAAACCAGTCTTTGGTTGCCAGCCAAGCTTGTTTTTGGCTTTCGAAGCGTCGGCGATGAGATTTTCCACCTCTGCAGGGCGGAAATACTTGGGATCGATTTCAACATAATCCTTCCAGTTCAATCCAACATATTCAAAAGATGCTTCCAAAAAATCCTGCACGGAATGGGTCTCACCGGTACCGATCACATAATCATCCGGAGTATCTTGTTGCAACATCATCCATGCAGCTTCCATATATTCCGGAGCGTAGCCCCAATCACGACGAGCTTCCAAGTTACCGAGATAGAGTTTCTTGTCTAATTCCGCTTTGATGCGCGCCACGGCGCGGGTAATTTTACGCGTGACGAATGTTTCACCGCGACGCGGAGACTCGTGATTAAAGAGGATTCCGTTTACCGCATACAATCCGTACGCTTCCCGGTAATTCACGGTAGCCCAATAACCGAAGACTTTGGCGCAGCCATAGGGACTGCGTGGATGAAAAGGCGTCATTTCATTCTGCGGCGGTGGCGTAGAGCCAAACATTTCAGACGATGATGCCTGATAGAGACGTACCCTTTTGCCGCTGCTTTTTTCATAATCCTTGACTGCCTCGAGAATGCGGATCACACCGACTCCCGTGACTTCAGCGGTATATTCCGGCAGATCGAACGAAACGCGTACGTGCGATTGCGCGCCGAGATTGTATATTTCATCCGGCTCGATTTCGTAGAGCAGTTTGCGAATCGTGTTACCATCGGAAAGATCTCCATAATGTAAGTTCAATTTTCTATCCTCGTGAGGATCTTGGTAGAGATGCTCGATTCGCTCCGTATTGAACGTGCTCGCCCGCCGAATAATGCCATGCACCTCATAGCCTTTAGAGAGGAGCAGTTCCGCTAGATACGATCCATCCTGACCGGTCACGCCTGTTATTAAGGCTCGTTTCATTTAGGTAAATAATTGAGGAATTTTACGGAAGAACTTCAGCCAGGCAGGGATGATGCCATTGCCCAGCTTATTTACTTTCCAGGCACGTGAATCGTAGACCTTATGCTTCCACACCCGCGTCCAGAATCCCCCGCTCATACCGCCTGCGCGCATGGTCACCACGGTTTCGGGCACATAACAGGAGCTCACTTTGTAGCGCTCGATGAATCGCAGCATGAGTTCATAATCCGCGGCACTTCCGAAATCGGTCCGGAAGCCGCCGTGGGTTTCATAGATTTTCCGGCGTACGAAAAACGTTGGATGCGGCGGGTGCCAGCCGCTCGCGAATTTACCCCGGCCGTAGGGCGAGGATTTCCAGCGACGCACGATTTTTTTGATATTCCTGCGATCCACAAATACGAGATCCCCCCAGCCGGCATCCGCTCCGGTTTCTTCCATAGCACGCACCATGTGCGCGACTACATCCGGGCCCGTATAAAAATCGTCCGCATTGAGAAGTGCGATGATATCGCCAGTCGCCATCCGGATTGCTTGGTTCAGGCCGTCGTACATGCCGCGATCAGGCTCATTCACGAGGGTAAGATACTCGGAGTATTCTTTCACAACGCTCTGGGTACCGTCGGTCGAGCCACCATCTTTTACGATGTATTCCATATTCGGATAACTTTGTCCGAGTACGCTCTGAATACAGGTACGGATATACTTACGGTTATTCAAGACTACGGTGATAACGGTGACTTTGGGGAGAGGCATAAGAGGTTCTACATTACTCGGCGCGAGTGACCATATAGTTGCCGAGTACTAATACATCCATCTTTGTGCGCAGGTAGCAATCAATCGCTTCTTCCGGCTTATTCACGATTGGCTCGTTTTCGTTAAAGGAGGTATTGAGCACAATCGGTATGCCGGTGATTTTCCCTACCGCTTCAATCAGGCGGTAGTAGCGTTCGTTCACTTCGCGCGATACGCTCTGCAAACGGCCAGTGCCATCCACGTGAACGACAGCGGGGATGCTCGCCTGTTTGTCTTTTCGAATCGCGTATACTTTCTCCATAAATGGCACAGGGTACTCTTGCTCAAAAAAATCTCCCACCCGTTCTTCGAGCACCGAGGGTGCGAATGGCCGAAACGGTTCGCGCTTTTTGATCTTCACATTCATGCGCTCTTTTATTTCGGGAAATGCTGGGTTCGCTACAATGCTGCGGTTCCCTAACGCGCGCGGGCCCCACTCGGTGCGCCCCTGAAACCAGCCTACAATGCTGCCTTCGGCTATGTGCTGCGCAACTCTGTCGTAGAGCGCGGTGTCATCCAGGCGTTCGTGCATGAGGCCGGCTTTCTCGAGAGCCGCTTTTAAAGCCGCATCGCTATGCTCCGCACCCCAGAAAGGAGACTCCATAACGAACCCGCGCGATTTATTTTGGACTTCATTCCATGCAAAGTAAGCCGCGCCGATTGCAGTACCAGCATCATGCCCCGCCGGAGGGATATAGATATTCTTGAACGGCGTATGTGCGCGGATCTTACCGTTTGCAAGGGAGTTCTGAGCTGTGCCCCCTGCAAAGCAGATCGTGTCGGAGCCGGTGACTTTAGCGAGGTGGTTTAGGATATGGAACAGAACCTCTTCGTAAATCGCCTGGAGGGAGGCAGCAATATTTTCATGATGCGAAGTGAGCGGTTCTTCGTAGGTGCGTGCCGGACCGAAAAGCTCCACGAGTTTTTCAGAATACATTGCTCCCACCTGTGGTTCTCCGCCTTCCCACGTCATCGATACGCCTTTGGTATGGTGCTTGAAATATTCAAGATTCAGTTCAAACTTCCCTTCAGCTTGTCGGAACTCTTTGAGGTAGTCGGGTTTTCCGAAACCGGAGAGACCCATCACCTTGTATTCATCGCCGTACTTCATAAACCCCAGGTATTGAGTGACGGCGGTATAGAGAAATCCGAGCGAATGCGGATAGTGCACCGTATCCAGAATTTTCATTCTATTTCCGCGACCCATGCCCCACATAGTGCTCGTGAAGTCGCCCATGCCATCTACGGAGAGCACGGCGGATGAATCGAAAGGTGAGACGAAAAACGCCGACGCAAGATGCGCCTTATGATGCTCGACGTTTACAATCTTTGCTTTGAGAGCGCTCACATAATTTTTATCATCGAGCGGGAACTCTCTCGCCAATTCCTCCGCCAGACCACCGACTTTGAACAGGTTTTTCGCACGATCCATGAGTGAGCTCGCGCTCGGGAGATGCGTAGCCGTAAACCAAAGCTTCTTTTCAAGATGCGCTTTGGGGTCACGGCCGATCGCAATATAGCTTACATCCTTTAACTCCACGCCTGCGTAATCTAAACAGAAACGGATCGCCTCAATCGGCAATCCCGCCCAATGCTTTACGCGACGCAGCCGTTCTTCCTCGATCGCCGCGAGCAACACTCCATCTTTTATGATACAGGCAGATGAATCGCCATGAAACGCGTTAAGACCAAGAATGTACATACGGAAGAATAGTAATATGGAAAAGCCAAAAAATACAGGTTTTTCAGTCTCAACTGGTCCTATAACTTGACATCTGTAATATTTAATACTATAATGTAGATAGAACACGCAAACTAAGAATGAGGAGGGTTTATGCCCATTGAACAATTTAGTAACGTCGGGCTGTATTCGTCTCTCAGGGAAATCGAGCAGAGACTCGCGGAAGGTTTTACCACCTTTGCCTTCGGTAGAGGTCCATGGATCGTAAGAAAGGGAGAGCAAATGCGCCTCGTAGCCCTATTTGCCTTTTTTCATCCGGACGGACGGGTGGCCAGCACCGAACATTTCAAGTTGAACGACGGTATTACAAACGTTCACTGTCTACCACAAACCAATATCTATTCCTCGGTGAACGAGTTTGAGAGATTGGTCAAAAAGTGGAATGTTCAAATGAATTCGCCAGGACCCCTCGCGGAACTTGTCGCTGCGGCGAAAGCACCAGCCACATTAGCGTAAAACATTCATTGCAGAAACCGCGCGCTCGTCGCGCGGTTTTTATTTTTTTCGATTCATTTCATACACTTTCGCGTCCACTAAAAAACGATACCAAAAGCCTTGGAGGAAGTGGAAAATCGCACCTGCTTTGCCGTCTAGAAAACCTAAGAGGATAAAATAGCGGTACAGGAAGTAGAGCGTAGGACGTACAAAAAGTGGCAGGCGGTTATACAGATTGAGCTTCAGCCAGCGCTTGCGCTCAGCTTGCGAGCCAAAGAGTCCTGGTGAAAGGGCATGCTCACCCTCCCCTTCCACGATCGCTTTTGCTTCGCGCAGAGCATAGTTATTATGCTTTTGAATCCACCAGTGAAGGCTCTTTTTATTATCGTCTTTGAAATCGTTCGTGAGATTGCGGGCTTCGCCTTCAAGTAAAATAATGTGTTCATCCATCGCCCGCTCTTCCGAACGTGCAAAGCCCTTGCGGAAAAGTCGCAAAATGTAGGTGGGGTAATAGCCGCCATGACGAATCCAGCGCCCCATAAAATACACGCGGCGGGGAAGATAATAGCCGTTGACTCTAGAGGGTGCGGGGTGCGGGGTGCGGGGTGCAGTAATTGCTTCCACGATTTCTTCCCACAATTCTTTGCTCATCACTTCATCCGCATCGAGGCGTAGAATCCATTCAGTCTCTATCTTTAGTGTATCGAGCGCCCAGTTAAACTGATCGGCTTGGTTTACAAAATCATGCTCCACGACTTCCGCACCGAATTCATGTGCAATTTCGCGGGTGCGATCGGTGGAATGCGAGTCCACCACGAAGATTTTTTCTACCCAATGACGGACGCTTTGTAGCGCCTGGGGTAAATTTACTTCTTCATCTTTGGTAAGGACGATTACGGATATGGGAAGTTTGGTCATGTGCTCTAGGGCCGGTGCTGGCGAATGATCTTACTGTAGCTTTCCATAAATTGTTTCGCAACCGCGTCGTAGGAAAACTCTTCCCGTACGAGCTTACTTCCCTTCTCTCCCATTTTGCGGGCAAGATCCGGATTCGAGAGTATCTTATACAATGCGAATTTAACCGGCAGCTCATCTTTTTTGACCACGAAACCGGTTTCATGCTCTTGCACCCACGGCGCGATGCCTACCGCATCCGTAATAACCACCGGCACCTTAAAGTGCATTGCTTCTGCCACAACGCCCCCAAAATTTTCCGCATAGGAAGGCAGGCAAAATACATCCGCTGCCTGATAGGCGGATGATTTATCCGCGCCGTGGAGTTCTCCGGTTAAAACTACTCTCGAGGTAATGCCACGACCCAGGATATTCGCTTCCACTTCGCCGCGATAATTTTCATCATCACCGCCGGCAATCACGAGTACTGCGTTCGGAATTTCTTTACTCAGTCCCGCGAATGCATCCACGAGTGTATCCAGGCCTTTTTTCCAACTCAAACGACTGAGAAAGAGCACCACCTTTTCTTCAGGCTGAATATTGAAGCGTTGCCGAAAGCCCCTTGGATCGCCTTCCGGGAGCGAGCTTACGTCGAGACCGTTCGGGATCATTACTGCCGCGCGGCGCGGCAGACCAAGCTCATCATACTCCTTGAGTTCGATATCGGTCGTAAAGTGGATTGCATCGGCGTTCGCGAGATTGCGTTTCTCAAGCAGAGCAAGATACAGTTGTTTTTTGAGTGAGCTCTTTCTCTCGAGCGGTGCCCGCATAAGTGAGCCGCGCGGGGAGATGATATAGGGCTTCCGCGCGCGCGAGGCCGCGCGCGCGGCAAGCGTGGAAACGGAAAGGAATACCGAAGTGGCGTGGACGAGATCGAATTGAGAAGCGTTATCCATGAGCGCTCGGCGCAGGGCTCCGGAGTAGAACCAGCCCCTCGGGAAATTCGGCTTAAAGTAATACACCTTCACGCCATCCCGATCCACGGCAGTGTTCATCGGCACATCCAGATTTTCCGCGCCATCAATTGCGGTGGTGTATACGGTTACCTCCGCGCCAGCCCGGACTAAATGCTTATTGAGCGCATGAACGCTTTCTATGGGACCCCCATAGCGATAGGCGGGAAGATAGGTAGGCACCACATGTAAGATGCGCATGGTCTACAGACTATCACCCGGAAAGCCTATCCGCAATCAGTGGTGGGCGGCTAGGATACGCTCGTATTCGCGCACCATGTTGTTGCCATAATCCGCCCAGGTAAAACCGCTTTGCACCCTGAGTTTCGCGGACTCCCCCATGCGCTTCCGTTCTTCCGGATGGTCATACATCCACTGGATCTTCTCCTTTAGCGCTTCCACGTCACGGATTGGAATAACGAATCCATCTACCCCGTTGCGCACGATATCTTCGCCGCCGGTATTCACGCTGCAGATCACTGGCAGTCCGCAGGCCATAGCTTGCGGTTGGACCATGGCAAGCCCCTCTTCGATCGAAGGCAGGACGAATACGGAAGCGTTCGAATACTGTTTATAAAGTTCCGATTGAGGTACGTGGCCTACGTATCGAAAATCTCCTTCGTATGTTTTGAAAAATGGAGTCATCTCCTCGTTCATGGTGCCGACAAGTACGAGCTCGGCGTTTTGAAGATTCAGTTCTTTAAACGCCTTAAGCAAATAATGGACGCCTTTGCGGAGCGTCATGCCCCCTACGAAAATTACCCGGAACACGTCATCTTCTTTTGGAACTTGTCGAAAGGAAGCGAGATTCACGCCATAGGGCACGTGGAGCAGCTTCGCCTCCGGTATTCCTCGCGCGAGAAAAGTTCGCTTCACGTAGAGCGAGGGAATGGAAATGTAATCCGCTTCGTCGTATTCCAAAAGTTCTTTTTCGATGATTTTCGGATGCGGACGCATAAACGGTAAGACATTCGCGCCGTAGGCGGCATATTCTTCTTCTAAGATTTCGTCCTGATAGGCAATGTGGGAGCTGCCATGCTCTACAACGGTTACGATGCCGCGCTTTTTCGCTTCCCGCAGCGTGTGCAAAAAAACGGATGACCCCCCTGTCGCGATGTCGGGATTGCCGAGCCGCCGGGAAGCACTGCGATCAAAATACTCATGGATAGCAAATTGCGGATTCCAGACTTGCTTCACCCCGCTCGGCAGTTTTCGCCACAAGCGCTCCATGATTTCTTTAAGCACAATGGAGTGAATCTTTTCTCTAGGGAGCGTGGCAAATTGCAGAACTTTGAAACGTGGGTATGAGGTAATCAAACGTTCGAGCGCGCTATGACGCTCGAGTTCCTGCGCCAAATTGAAGAGATGGAATCTCCCCGGAACTGAAATCGTAACTTTCATGGGTTTAGGAGCCCGCCAAAAATTCTTTGACCGTTTCCGCGATCTTCTCGCCGGAAAGACCATTTTCTTTCCGCAAATAATCCTGATCTCCGGCAATCGTCATGAAGCGATCGCCTACGCCGATCTTTTTTACCCGACAATCACTCAAAAGTCCGCTTTCCGCGAGATAAGCGAGAACCGCGTCGCCGAGTCCCCCAATCACGCTATGCTCTTCCACGGTAATCACTCGCTTTGTTCCGGCGGCATCGCGAACCGCGCTATGAGCTAAGGGCTTAATGGAAGCCATGGAAAGTACACGACACTGGACGCCACTCGCAGCCAAAAGATCCGCGGCGGCAAGAACATTCTTTAATACAGGCCCCGCCGTGATAATGGCGCAGTCACCGCCTTCGCGAAGTATATTCGCCTTTTCAAAACCAAAATCGAAATCGCCGGAGTGCAAATCTTCTTCCTTGCTCTTTCCAAGACGCAGATATACCGGGCCGCGCGCGGTAAGAGCCACTTCCACCGCTTTGACGGTTTCAGCCGGATCGGCGGGCACGAGCACTTTCATATTTGGCAGCGAGCGCATGAGCGAAACATCTTCAATTGAATGGTGGGTGGGGCCCAGGAAGCCATAGCTATAGCCTCCGCCCACACCGACCAAAACAATATCCAGATTATGAAGACAGATATCGTCGCGTACTTGCTCGAAGGCGCGCATAGTGAGAAACGGAATGATCGTATACACGAAGACTTTCTTGCCACTCATCGCGAGCCCCGCGGCAATACCCATCATGTTCTGCTCCGCGACGCCACAATTTAAAAACTGATCCGGATGTTTGGCTGCGAAATCTTCAAAAACGGTAAATCCGAGATCTCCCGTTAAGAGCATGATGTTTGGATCACGCTCCACCGCCGGCCCTAATGTTTTGATGAAAGCGTTTCTCATGATGCTTCGATGTCGGCGATGACGCCGGGAAGTTCTTCGGCGGAGGGCTGCATATAGTGCGATTCAAGCTTATCTTCCATAGCTTTCCATCCTTTGCCTTTGACGGTATGAGCGATAATAACGTTTGGTTTGCTTTGCTCAAATGGCAATGTGGCGAAAGTTGCCATGAGCGCCGGGATGTCATGCCCATCCACTTCCGAGACTCCCCAATTAAAGCTCACCCATTTATCCGCAAGCGGTTCGAGGTTCAATACTTCCGCTGTGCGTCCAAATGATTGGATCTTGTTGTAGTCAACGATAACGGTGAGATTGTCGAGATGATGGTGACCCGCGAAAAGAATCGCTTCCCAGTTCGATCCTTCATCGAGCTCTCCGTCAGAAAGCATCACGAACACGCGACGCGAGGAGCCGCTGCGCTTCGCGGCAAGCGCCATACCAAGACCGACTGGCAGTCCGTGACCCAAAGAGCCCGTGGAAGTTTCCACGCCGGGTAAACCGTTTTTTGTGGAATGTCCCAAAAAGATCGTGCCGTTCGTGTAATATTGCTTAAACTCTTCCGGATCAAAAAAGCCC